>JAXDHC010000253.1:0-2904 GCA_034664705.1 Solirubrobacteraceae bacterium | reverse complement strand
GGCGGCTGGATCGCCACGAGCACGTTGCCGAGCTCGAGGCCCGCGACCACGAAGTCGTCGCCGTCGACGTGGCGGTCGCCGGGCGGCGGGCCCCAGCGCTCCTCGATCGCGGTGCGCAGCTCCGCGGGGAGGGTCGCGTACCACGCGAGGTAGTCGGCGACCGGCAGGCGCAGGGGCGCCTCGGCCAGCTGCTCGTCGGTGACGAACTCCGGGTCGTGGCCGCCCGCGCCGATCAGCGCGTGCATGAACGCGTCGCCGTCGCCGTCGCCGAAGCCGTGCTCGACGCGCATCCCGTCGGCGCGCAGCGCGGCGAGCAGCCCGAGCGCGCTGGCGGGCGTGTCCAGCCCGACCGCCATCCCGACGCGCGCGTGCTTCGTCGGGAAGCTCGTCAGCAGGATCGCGACGCGGCGCTCGGCGGCCGGCCGGCGGCGCAGCCCGGCATGGCGGACCGCGAGCCGCGCGACGCGGGCGCAGCGCTCGGGGTCCGCGACGTAGCGCGGCACCGGCACGCCGACCGGCGAGCCCGCGGCGTCGCGCTCCTTGAACGAGATGACGCCGCCCAGCAGGCGGCCGTCGAACTCGGGGATCGCGACCTGCGTGGCGGCGTCCAGCGGCGCGAGCCCGGAGGCCGACTCGAGCCAGGCCGCGCGCGACGCCGTCGCGCACACGGCCTGCAGCACCGGCACGTCGAGCGCGGCGAGCGCCTCGGCGTCCCATTCCTGCCAGTCCGCGCCGGCGCCCACGGTGCCGGGCGCGGCCGCGGCGTCGGCGGCGCCCGAGCCGCCGGTCGCCAGCATCGTCGTGACGAGCGCGTCGACGTGGCCGTCGAGGAGCTCGAGCGCCGCGACGCGCCCGTCGCGGTCGCGGCGCAGCGTGTAGCTCCAGACCGCGAGCGCGTTGGCGCCGGCCGCCTCGATCGCCGCGCACAGCGCGTCGACGAACGCGGTGTTGCCCGTGAGGCGGTGCGAGCGGTAGAAGCAGACGCCGACCGTCGGGCGCCCGGCGTCGAACCGGGCGAGCGCCTCCCGCAGCTCGACGTCGCCCGTGCCTGGGACGTAGACGCCGAGGTCGGCCACCTCGTTCGGCGGCTCGAAGCCGTGGCCCTCCAGCAGGAACGTGTCGGCCAGGAAGCGCAGCAGCTGCTCGATGTTCGCGACGTCGCCGTGGCGCAGGTACTCGCCGGCCTGGGCGACGGCGCCCGCCGGGGCGAGCGACAGCGCGGTCATCTCCGCGTCGGGGTCGGCCTCGCCGCCCAGCGCCAGCAGCGCGACGCCGCGCTCGGCGCAGCGCGCGCGCAGCCGGTCGACGCCGTCCGGCCAGCCGCGCCGGCCGCCGAGGATCCGGCACAGCACGACGCGCGCGCCGTCGAGGACCTCGTCGACGAACGCCGCGGGGTCGGCGGCGCCGGCCGGGTTCGCGCAGCGGACCGCGGGGAAGCCGGCGGGCAGCCGCTCGACGGCCGCGGCGGTGGCCAGGATCTCGGTGTCGGCGGTCGTCACGAAGCGCAGCACGCGCTCACCCCTGTTCGAAGCGTGGGCAGATCGGCCGGCGGGCCGTTTTCGATCAGGCGCGCGAGGCGGCCGGTGTCGAGATGGCCGGAGATCAGGTCGCCGAGCGCGTCGAGGCGCGTCTCGCGCGCGGCGGCGAACGGCGTCTCGCCGGGCACGAAGCGCCGCCCGCGGGCCGCGGCGACGTGGGCGAGCAGCGCGCGGCGGAATCCGTCGTGCTCGAGCGCGCCGTGCCAGGAGATCCCGAGCACGGCGCCGTCGCGGCAGCCCTCGGGCTCGCCGCCGTCGGCGGTGAGGACGGGCGCGCCGCCGTGGACCTCGACGCGGCCGTGGCGGATCTCGTAGCCGGAGGCGCCCGTGCCGAGCCAGTCCGAGCGCCCGGTGCGCCGGCGCAGCAGCTTCTCGGTCGCGAACGTCGTCGAGACCGGCAGCAGCCCGAGCCCGGGCGTCGCGCCGCGGCGCGACTCGACCGCGTCGTCGATGCGCTCGCCGAGGAGCTGGTAGCCGCCGCAGAGCCCGAGGATCGGCGCGCCCGCCGCCGCGCGGGAGCGCAGCGCGCGGTCGAGGCCGGCGGCGCGGAGGCGATCGAGGTCTTCGACGGTCGCCTTCGTGCCCGGGACCACGACGAGGTCGGCGCGCTCGATGTCCGCGGCCGAGCGGGTGAACCGCACGCGCACGCCGGGCTCGGCGGTCAGCGCGTCGGCGTCGGTGAAGTTGCTCATCCAGCGCAGGCGGACGACCGCGACGTCGAGCGTGTCGCCGTCCGTCGGCGCCTCGGGCCGCGACGCCTCGAGGGCGAGCGAGTCCTCGACGTCCATCCACAGGTCCTCGACATGGGGCAGCACGCCGAGCACCGGGCGCCCGGTCAGCTCCTCGAGGCGCTCGACGCCGGGCCGCAGGATCGTCTCGTCGCCGCGGAACTTGTTGATCACGAAGCCGGCAACGTGGGCCTGGTCCTCGGCGTCGAGCAGGGCGAGCGTGCCGAACAGCGAGGCGAACACGCCGCCGCGGTCGATGTCGGCGACCACGACGACGGGCAGCGCGGCCGCGCGCGCGAGGCCCATGTTCGTGAGGTCGGCGTGGCGGAGGTTGATCTCCGCCGGGCTGCCGGCGCCCTCGCAGACGACGACGTCGAAGCGCGCGCGCAGGTCGGCCAGCGCGGCGGCGACGACGGGGCGCAGGGCGCCCTTGAGCTCCTGGTAGGAGCGCGCGCCGGCGTCGGCGTAGGGCCGGCCCATGACGACGACCTGGCTGTGGCGCTCGCCCGACGGCTTGATGAGGATCGGGTTCATCGCCGCCTCGGGCTCGATCCCGGCCGCGGCCGCCTGCACCGCCTGCGAGCGCCCGACCTCGCGGCCGTCCGGGGCGACGACCGAGTTCAGCGCCATGTTCTGAG
>JAXDHC010000252.1:0-7158 GCA_034664705.1 Solirubrobacteraceae bacterium | reverse complement strand
ACCTCGTCGGCGCCGTACAGCGCGACGGACAGGGGGCACTCGTCATCGGGCAGGGGCTCGATGTCGTCGAAGTGCGCGTCGACCAGCTCGCGCAGGATCTGTCGGCGCTGGAGCGCCTCCGCGGTGTCGGGGACCGCGGCACTGTTGGACCGGGAGCTCAGGCGCGCCAGTGTAGTCAGTCGACCTGGCGTCAAGAATCCTGAGCGTCGCGCGGCCGGCCGGCGGCCGCGATCAGCGCGAGCTGACGACGGTCGTCGGGTCCTCGCGGCGTGCGGACTCGGCGACCGCGGGGGCCTCGGCGCCCTCGAGCTCGTCGAGGCGCTGCTGGAGCAGCCCGAGGCGCTGCGCGAGGACCTTGTTCTGGTCCGCCAGCCGCGAGATGACGAGCGAGAAGTGCAGCAGCAGGACGAGGATGAAGCCGAACGCGATGACGAACAGCGCCGACGGCGCGTAGTAGATGCCGATCGCGGCGGCGATCGTCTCGAGCAGGCCGCGCCATACCGCCAGGGCGAGGAGGACCGCCGAGGCGAACAGCCACAGCAGCGCGTAGCGCTCCATGAGGCGCTTGCGCCGGAGCAGCTCGAAGATGACGCCGAACAGGCCCGCGGTGACGACGATCGAGACGAGCTGGATCTTCAGCTGCATCGACATGGCTACAGCGCCTGCTCCGCGGAGACGGGCGCCGGCTGGCCGGGCTCGGGCGTCGGGCGGGCCCGGAAGAGCCCGACGAAGATGGCCAGCAGCACCTTGATCATGTAGTAGACCGACTGCGTCGAGCCGATCGACGACGCGCCGCCCGTGCGCGCCCGCATCCGGACCGGCAGCTCGGCGCCCTCCAGGCGGTGGGCGTGCACCATGAGCACCGCCTCGACCTCGGGGTAGTCGTGCGGGTAGTCGTTGGCGAACAGGGCGATGCCGCGCCGTGTCGTCATGCGGAAGCCCGAGGTGGGGTCCGTGACCTTGCGTCGCGTGATCGCCGAGAGGACCTTCGAGAAGATCCGGATGCCGATCCGGCGCGAGGCCGAGGAGCGGTAACCGTCGGCCGCGTCGTCGAGGAACCGCGAGCCGGTGACCATGTCGATGTGCGGGTTGCGGCGCAGGAACTCGACGAACTCGGCCAGGTGGCGGGTGTCGTGCTGGCCGTCGCCGTCGATCTGGACGGCGATGTCGTAGTCGTTCTCCAGCGCGAAGCGATACCCCGACTGGACGGCGCCGCCGATGCCGAGGTTGAACGGATGGCGGATGACCCGCGCGCCGGCCGCTCGCGCGACGGCGGTCGTGGCGTCGGTCGACCCGTCGTCGACGACGAGCGCGTCGAAGCCCGGGGCGTTCTGGCGCAGGCTCGCGACGACATCCGCGACGGAGGCCACCTCGTTGTACGCCGGGATGATCGCGATGCATCGCATGACGAAGGGCTCGCCTTCGCTAACGCATTGCGAGTGGCGAGGTTGCGGACTATAGCGGCGGGTTCCGCCGCCTCCGGGCGCGACGTTGCCGCGTGATCAGGCCGTCGCGGGGCGCATCCGCGCCGGCAGGACGGGCCCGACCATGCGGTGCGCGACGGCCGCGTGGTGCGGCAGCGCGACGTGGACGAGGAGCGCGAACGCGACAACGCCGCCCACGGCCGCGACCAGATCCCAGAGCCCGGATCCCAGTGCGCCGGCCGCGAGGCCGAGCGGCCCGAACGTGACGAGGCACGCGAGCCCGACGACGGCGACCTCGCGCACGACGATCGCGATCGCGCGCGGCGCGCCGCCGCGGTGCAGGAGCCCCATGAAGAGCGTCATCGCGGTCAGGCTGCTCAGCGAGGCGGCGGCCGCGAGCCACGCGATGGTGCCGAGCTGCTCGGCGACCACGCTCGCCCCGGCGTGCACCAGGGTCCCCGCGACGGCGAGCACGGCGACCGCGCGGTAACGGGACATCGCGTAGGCGGCCAGGAGCGGGAGCTGCATGGCGAGGATGCCGACGAACAGCCCGCTCAGCGCGACGAACGCGCCGACGACGCGGTCCCCGTCGTGGGCGCTGAACGAGGCCCCGAGCAGGAGGTCGATCGCGTCGTCGCCGACGAGCGCGACGACCGCCACGGCCGGCGCGATGAGCAGCAGGCCGGCGCGCATGATCGTCTGCAGGTGCGGGAGCAGGCCTTCGGGGCGGCGGTCCCAGGTCTTGGCGACCGGCGCGGCGAGGACCAGCGCGGCCGGGCTCGCGGTGAGGGCGATGACGATCGCGCCGCTGAAGAAGGCCGCCGTGTAGAGGGTCACGGCGCCGACGCCGAGGAGCGCGGCGAACGCGCTCGAGATGACGAGGTTGATCTGCGTCATGACCGTCGCCATCGAGCCGACGAGGATCAGCAGCGACGTGCGCCACTCGAGCGCGCCGGCGGCGACCCGGCGCGGGTCGAGCCGGTAACCGTCGCGATGGAGCTGCGCGAGCATCGCGGCGCCGGACAGGATCGACCCGGCGGCGACGCCGGTCGCGACCGACAGGATGCCGACCGGGCCCGAGAGCGCGAGGAGCATCGCGATGTTGACGATCCCGCCCACGACGAAGCTCAGGCCCGGGTAGCGGAACTCGTTGCGCACGGCGAGCAGCGCGGCCCCGAGCGCCGCGACGAGCTGGCCGCCCACGGCGATCCACAGGATCGCGAGCGTCGAGCGCGCGATGCTCTCGGCGTGCGGCCCCAGGTCGCCGGTGAGCAGCCGCGCGATCGGTCCGCCGAACGCGAGCAGGAGCACGCCGGCCAGGAGGAGCAGGGCCAGGCCGGCGCCGAGGAAGCGGTCGAACGCCGCCCACGGCGATGGGTGCTCGACGACGCGAGCGACGACCGTGAGGCGCAGCGTCTGGCACACCACGACGAGGACCCCGTACACGCCGTAGGCGGCCAAGACGGCGTCGGTGTCGGCGCCCTTGCCGAACGTGAGCAGGATGGCCAGCGCGGCCAGGCCCTGGATGCCGAGCACCGCGACCTGCGAGACCGCGGCCCACAGCGACGAGTGCGCCATCGACCCCTGGGCGCCGGCGCTGGTCTGGGGCGGGATGCCGTCCGGCCGGGGGCCGGGTGCGGTGGCAGGGCTCGAGGACATCGTCAGGCCGGGGGCGCGGAGCAGCGTGCGCGCGCCGTCGCCGCCAGGGTAGCGGCGCGCCCCGCCGGTCCGGCGTCGCTACCTTCGCGCGACGAGCGAGTCCAGCCGGGCGCGGTTGGCGTCCGTGAGCTGCGGCGGCACCGGGATGTAGCGCGCGGGGTCCTGCACGTCGCGGCCGTCGGTGCGGGTGCGCACGAGCGTGCGCAGCACGCGCAGGCCGTCGACGGCGGTGAGCTTCTTGCCGGCCTCGCGGCTGCGCGCCTGGTAGGTGATCGGCACCTCGTAGATGCGGATGCCCGCGTTGATGAGCCGCGCGGTGAGCTCGGCCTCGAAGGCGAACCCGCGCTCGCGGAGCGCGAGCTCCCGCCACAGGGCGGTGGGGAGCACCTTCATGCAGGTCATGATGTCCGACAGCCACGTGTTGAACAGCACGTTGAGCGACATCGTCACGGCCTTGTTGCCGATGACGTACCAGAAGCTGAACGCCGAGTGGGCCTCGAAGCCGCGCACGCCGTAGACCGCCTCGGCCTCGCCCTCGAGCAGCGGGCGCAGGAGCGGCGCGATCTGCTGGGCGTCGTACTCGAGGTCGGCGTCCATGATCGTGGCGTACGTCCCGCGCGCCTGCTGGAGCGCCGTCGCGATGGCGGCGCCCTTGCCGCGATTGCGCTCGTGGAGCACGAGCTGCACGTTCTCGGGCCAGTCCTGCGCGGTCAGCCACTCGCGGGTGCCGTCGGTCGAGGCGTCGTCGACGATGACGAGCTCGACGTCGTCGATCGGAAGCTCGGCGTCGAGCACCTGCTGGATCGCGGTCTCGGCGGTGGCGATCTCGTTGTAGATCGGCATGAGGACCGACAGGTCAGGCATCACGGTCCTCCAGCGGACGGCGGGCGTGGACGATGAGACTGAGCCCCGCGGGGACGTCGATCCGATCCTCGATCGGGCGCCAGGCGGCGAGCAGGGCCTCGTAGACCTTCAGCGGCGAGCTGCCGATCCCCTCGGCGCCGCGGCGGTTCTTCGCCCACCAGCCGAGGATCCCCAGCGCGTTGAAGCGGTACAGGCGCTCGACCTCCAGGCCGGCGGCCTCGACCAGCGAGCGCACGCGCTCGGGGGTGTACCGGCGGTAGTGGCCGAACGCGCGGTCCAGGGGCCCGTAGAGGCGCGGGTGGGCGGGCACGAGCGCCATGAGCGTGCCGCCCGGCTTGAGCCCGCGCGCCATCGCGGCCACGGCGGCGTGGTCGTCCTCGATGTGCTCGAGCACGTTCTGCGACAGCGCGAAGTCGAACGAGCCCGGCCGTTGCGCCAGCGACGGCGCGTCGGGCAGGAGCTCGGCGCGGACCTGGACCCGCGCGTCGCCGGCGAAGCGCTGCTGCAGCTCCGCCACGCACGCCGTCTCGGGCTCGATGAGCAGCAGGTCGTTCACGCCGCGGTCGAGCAGGCGCTCGCTGAACGTGCCGATCCCGGCGCCGACCTCGAGCGCGCTCGTCCCCACGTCGGCGGGAAACTGGTCGGCCATGAAGTCGCACAGGCGGCGCGCCTGCGCGAGGTTGCGCAGGTCCCAGAGGTCGTCACCGGCTGGGGCGACCCCGGGACCGGCGGGGGGCTGAAGCGTCTGCTCGGCCATATCGGCGAGCGATCGTAGCCAAACGCCTCTCGAGCCCTCGGCGAGCCGGCGCGCCGCGAAGCCGCCGGCGGGGCGCTGTGCCGTCATCCCGCGCCGCGCCCGGGGCGCCAGACCTCGAGCCAGTCCAGGCGCGTGCGCGACCCGCACAGCGACCGCAGGCGGGAGGCGGGGGCCGAGCGCACGACCTCGGGCCCGGACACGGGGTCGAGCACGACCGGGCCGACGCGCGTGGTCGTGCCGCCGGCATCGTTGCCGGTGCCCGGCAGCAGGTTGCCGCCGCCGCGGACGATCTCGAGCACGTGCGGCCCGCGGTCGAGGCGCACGGTGGTCAGGAAGATGTACTGGCCCTGGTAGCTCTCGCGCCAGCGCACCGCGCTCACGCGGCGCCCGTCGACGGAGACGGTCAGCCGGCGTCCGACCGAGCCTCCGAGGAACAGGTGGTAGCGCCCGGTGGCCGGGACGGCGAAGCCCTGCTGCCAGCGGCCCGGCGCGCCGGTGTAGAGCGTCTCGCCCTCCCGCCCCCACTGGGCCGGGGTGGTGGCCGCGACGGGCGCGACCGTGACGACGCCGCGGCGGGGCACCGCCCAGGCGATGCGCGCGCCCCGCCCGGCCTTGTCGACGGCGGTCTGGACGCGCCGGCAGAACGCCTCCGAGCGCCGGGACGAGCCGCCGTTCAGCGGGAAGTGCGCCGCGATGCGCGACGGGTCGCCGACGCGCTTCCAGATCTCGTACTCGCGCGTCGTCTCGGCCAGGCGCCAATTGCTCGGCGGGCGGCTGGCGCGCGGGTCGCGCCGGCGGATGATGAGCCGGAACTCCTGCAGGAAGCGCTGGTCGTACTCGTCGGTGTCGCGGATGGTCTGCAGGCCCGGCGTGGCCGTGCGGTTGTAGGTCATGATGCTCCGCCACGGGTTGACGAGGCCGCTGCCGCGCGCGTCGCGCAGCAGGTACTCGGCGTACTCGTCGAAGTTCGGGAAGAGCGCCGGCCCCTGCCCGGCGAAGCGCGCGTCGATCCGCTCGAGGTCGACGATCCGGCTGTAGTCGCCCAGCGGCGTGTGGCGGTACTGCAGCGCGTTGCCGTAGAGCACGCCGAGGGCGACGGCCGCACCGGCGGCGAGGCCCGCGACCTGCAGCAGGCGCATCCGCCGGATGAGCCACGCGGCGCCCGCGAACGCGAGCGACAGCGTGATCGGCGCCGTCATGCAGAACGCCTTGAGCTGCAGCCACGTGCCCGAGCTCGTGAGCATGAACGCCAGCGCCACCGCGCCGGCCACGGCGAGCGTCACCAGGCCGCGATCGCGGGCGCGCGCCGCGGCCAGGAAGCCGATGGGGACGAGGACGAGCGCGATCGCGATGAAGACGTACGTCAGCGTCGGAAGCCCGTACTGCGCGAGCGGGAAGCGGTGGTCCGGCGTGATCCACGGCCCGACGGACGCCCACGCCGACACCGGCGCGGCGAGGTTGCCCAGGCCCTCGGGGCCGTTCGCGCCGCCGGCGGCGCGCAGGAGCACGAACCCGCCGAGGACCGCGGGCGCGGCCAGCACGGCGGTCAGCCCGACAACGCCCGCCCACCGCGCGATCGTCCGCCCCCGGCCGCGCTCGGCCACGAGCTCGAACAGGAGGAGCACGGCGACGATCACGGCCAGCCACGGGACGATCGTGAGGCTGAAGATGGAGTACGCCGCCGCGAGCGCCACGGCCGCCGGCACGACGACGGACCAGCCGAACGGCCGGCGCTGGGCGAGCACGGCGACGGCGAGCACCATCGCCCCGGCGCCGGAGAGCTCCTTGATGCCCGCGGCGAGGGCGTACGCGTAGAGGATCGTCGGCTGCGCGGCGACGCCGGCGGCAATCGCGCGCAGCGGGCGGTTCGGGATGGCGCGGTGCAGGACGACGTACAGCGAGAGGCCGAGCATCGCGGCGACGAACGCGAGCACGGGCTGGTAGGCCCACATCACGTCGACGTGCGCGAGGTCGCCCATCGCGGCGATGACCGACTGCGTGCCGCCCGGGTAGGAGGAGCTGACCAGCTTGTCGACGATCTCCTGGAACGACGAGTTCCCGGTGCCGATCTGCGTGCGGCCCTCCGTGCGCAGCCACTCGGTGAAGGCGAACTGGTGGGCGAGGTCGGCGATCTTCCCGAAGCCGGTGAAGCCGGCCTTGCCGGTCAGCACGACCGGCGCGGCGACCGAGGCGGCCGGCATCGCGGCGGCCAGGAGCGGCCACAGGGCGCCGCGGCGCCCCTGCCAGAACGCCCGCAGGCGCCGCCGGCCGAGCACGAGGCCCGCGAGCGCGACGACGGCCGGCGCCACGCCGGTCAGCGGCGCCGTGGCCTTCCACGTCGTCTTGAGCGACGTGATCACGTCCAGGGCGGCGAACCCGACGGGGACGACGTGCTCGCCGGTGAACGGCTCCGCGCGCGGGGATCCCATGCGCGAGGCCTGCTCGGACACGACG
>JAXDHC010000251.1:0-4385 GCA_034664705.1 Solirubrobacteraceae bacterium | reverse complement strand
TGCTTGACGAGGTCGGGATGGGCGAGCACGTCGTAGAGCCCGCTCATCGCCGCCTCCCCCAGCCACTCGAAGTAGCGGCGCCACACGCGGTCCGGCGACTCGCCGGTCGTCCACACGTCGTAGCGGTCGTAGTCGACGGCGCTGTTGCCCAGGAAGTGCACGGAGCCCACGACGTAGTCCCAGTCGCGCCCGTCGAGGACCTCGGCCATCCGGTCCTCGCGCCCGGGGATGAAGTCGGCCTCGATGCCGAGCCTGAGGTCCGTCTCCTCGCGCACGAACTCGCAGTAGGCGTCGAGGTCGTCGCGGGCGCACTCGCGCCAGAGCTCGTGGTCCCAGACGTCGAGCGCCTGGGTGAAGCGGTAGACGTGCTCGCTGACGCCGAGCTCCTCGATGCCGCGGTCCTCGGCGACGGCGCGGTAGCGCTCGGCGTTGGCGGCGGTGAAGAACTCGCGCGCGGGCGTCTCGTCGACGTCGTCCGGGCGCAGGTGGACGTGGTAGTCGGTCAGCATGGTGGGGGTCGGGAACGGTCGCGGTCGGCCAGGAGCAGCTCGGCCAGGCGCAGGTCGAGCGGCGTCGTGACCTTGAGGTTCTCACGCGGCGCCGGCACGAGGCGGACGGTGCCGCCGGCCGCCTCGACGAGCGACGCGTCGTCCGTCGCGGCGGCGAGGCGCTCGTCGTCGCAGTCGAGGGCGCGCTCGAGCGCCTCGCGGGTGAAGGCCTGTGGCGTCTGCACCGCCCAGAGCGACGAGCGGTCCAGCGTGCGGAGGACCTCGTCGCCGCGCGACTCCTTGATCGTGTCGGTCACCGGGGCGGCGGCGATCGCCGCGTCGCAGTCGTGGCGGGCCAACGTGTCGAGGCAGTCCTGCACGAGCTTCGGCGTCACGACGGGCCGCGCCGCGTCGTGGACGAGGACGACGTCGGTGTCGCCCGCGGCCCGCAGCGCGGCGCGCACGGAGTGCGAGCGCTGCGCGCCGCCGGGGACGCCGATCGTGCCGGCAGGGGCGTGCACGCCCGGAGGAAGGGCGACGACGATGCGCTCCACCGCGTCGACCGCGGCCAGCGCCTCGATGCTCCACTGCACCATCGGGCGACCCCCGAGCATGACGAACGCCTTGGGGCCTGGGGTCCCAAGGCGTTCACCACGTCCGGCGGCCACGACCAGCGCGACCGCCACTCAGCTCTCCTAGGCGGTGGCCGTCTTCGCGCCCGCGGACTCGGCGAGGAGGTTGTCGAGGTGCTCCTCGGCGCCGTCCTCGTCCATCTCCAGCGCGTACATCAGCTCGGACGCCAGAATCTTCTTCGCGCGGGTGAACATCTGCTTCTCACCCGTCGACAGGCCCTTCTGGTGCTCGCGGATGGCGAGGTTCCGCACGACCTCGGCGAGCTCGTAGATGTCGCCCGTCTTGATCTTGTCGCGATTGTGCTTGAACCGGCGGTTCCAGTTCTTGGGCATCTCCGAGACGTCGTCCTGCAGGACCGCGAGGACCTTCTGGACCGTCTCCTCGTCGATGACGCGCCGGAGGCCCGCCAGCGAGGCGTTCTCGCACGGGACCATCACCGTCATGTCGTTGTGGAGGATCTTGATGGTGAGGTACTCGCGCTCCTCACCGAACATCTTCCGCACTTCCTTCTTGAGGACCTGGCCGGCCCCGTGATGCGGGTACACCACGTTGTCGCCGCACTCGAACTCGATGTTCTCCGGCGGGACAAGCTCGAGGTCGTCTGCGAGGTTCGCTTCAGCTGCGTCCGGAATGGTGGTCCTCCTTAATCGTCACCCGCGCGGGGGGCCGCGGGGCGGGGGGTTGAGTCGAAGTCGTCACGTCTGCAGGTAGCGATCGACCAAGTTGATCTCCTGCAGGCGGCGCAGGCCCTCGCGGATGTCCTTCGCGCGGATCTCGCCCACGCCCTCGACCGTCTCGAGCTCGGCGTCGGTGGCGGCGAGCATCTCGTCCAGCCCGCCGAACTCCTGGACGATCTGCTGGACGACGAGCTTGGGCAGGCGCGGGATGCGCCCGAGGATGCGGTAGCCGCGCGGCGAGACGGGATAGTCGAGCGTGTTGACCTTGCGGTCGTAGCCGAGCAGCTCGGCGAGGCGGCCGAAGTCGAGCAGGTCCTGGTGGGGCAGGCGCCCGATCTGGTCGAGCGCGCCGGCGAACGCCTCGTCGGTGTCCTCGGCGAGGTAGTCGTGCACCAGGGCGGCCTTGTCGGCGGCGGTGCCCACCATCGTCTCCTCGAGCTGCATCTCGATGAGGCGGCCCTCGGTGCCGAGCTCGACGATGTAGCGCTCGATCTCCACGGCCATGCGCGTCACGAGCTCGGAGCGCTGGAGGACCGTCAGGACGTCGTGGAGCGTCGCGCCGCCCTCGAACTCGAGCGCGGTGAGGCGCGTCGAGACCTGGTCGAGGCGGGTGCGGTACTTGTCGAGCGTGGCCAGCGCCTGGTTGGCCTTCGCGAGGACGACGGGGATGTCCTCGAGGATGTACTTGGCGCCGTCGACGTACAGCGACACGACCTCGCGGCGCTGCGAGATCGCGATGACCAGCGCGTCGGTCTGCTTGGACACGCGCTCGGCCGTCCGGTGCCGCGTGCCCGTCTCCGACGAGAGGATGGTCGGATCCGGCATGAGCTGGACGTTGGCGGCGGCGATCTTCGTCGCGTTGGCGTTCAGGACGATCGCGCCGTCCATCTTCGCCACCTGGTAGAGCAGCGCGGGCGTGTAATCGATGTCGAGCTTGATGCCGCCGGAGAAGAGGAAACTCAGCTCGTCCGGATCGCCGATGACGATGAGCCCGCCGGTGCGCGCGTGGAGGATGTTGTCGAGCCCCTCGCGCAGCGCCGTGCCTGGCGCGACCATCTCCAGCGCCTTGACGAGCCGGGGCTCTTGGCGGCTATCGAGCTCGGTGAGCTCATCCCCGGGACGCTGCGCCATGAAGGCCGATTCTAGCAGTGCTTTAGGGCTTTTTTAGCCACGTGGCAGCGCGTCACGCCGCACGCTGCGCCCCCTCGCGTCCGCCGAGCGCCGCGCGGACCGCCTGCCGGAGGGTTCCGGCGGTCGCCGGAGAGAGCACGGTGCGCAGCCCGAACTTCGCCGCCTCCTCGACCCGCCGGTCGGGGTGCGCGACCGAGCGAAGCTCGCCGGTCAGCCCGATCTCGCCGAAGCAGGCCAGCGGGGCGGGCCGCGTCGCCACGCCGCGCGCGGCGCTCGCCACCGCGAGAGCGACCGCGAGGTCCGCGCCGGGCTCGTCGATGCGCACGCCACCGACGACGTTGACGAAGACGTCCGCCGCGCCGACGCCGACGCCGGCGTGGCGGCCGAGCACGGCGAGCACGAGCGCGAGGCGGTTGCGATCCAGCCCGTTGCAGACGCGCCGCGGGGGCACGATCTCGCTGGGCGACACGAGGGCCTGCACCTCGACGAGGAGCGGCCGCGAGCCCTCCATCGCCGCGAGCACGACGCTGCCCGGCGCCTTCGTGGCCTCGCCGACGAAGCGCGCGCTGGCGTCCAGGACCTCGGCAAGCCCCTGCTCGCGCATCTCGAAGACCCCGACGTCGTTCGTGGAGCCGAAGCGGTTCTTCAGGGCGCGCAGCGTACGGTACGTGCGCTCGCGCTCGCCCTCGAACTGCAGGACGCAGTCGACGAGATGCTCGAGCACGCGCGGCCCGGCGAGGGCGCCTTCCTTCGTCACGTGCCCGACGAGCAGCACGGCGGTGCCCGAGCGCTTGGCGACCTCGGCGATCCGCGTCGCGACCTCGCGGACCTGCCCGACGGTGCCCGGCGCGCTGTCGAGCGCGGCGCTGCTGAGCGTCTGGACGGAGTCGATGACGCACGCGTCGGGACGCTCGGCGCGCAGCGTGGCCAGGACGGTGTCGAGGTCGGTCTCCGCCAGCACGGGCACCTCGAGCGCCGCGGCGCCCAGGCGCTCGGCGCGCAGGCGGATCTGGCCGGCGGACTCCTCGCCGGAGACGTAGAGCGTGCGCCGCCCGGCGGCCGCGAGGTGGCCGAGCGCCATGTTCGTCAGCGTCGACTTGCCGATGCCGGGCGACCCGCCGAGGAGCACGAGCGAGCCGGGGACGAGGCCGCCGCCGAGCACGCGGTCGAGCTCGCCGATGCCCGTGGACAGGCGCGGCGTGCGCTCGACGCTGACATCGCGCAGCCGCACGGGCCGCGCGGCGGCGCCGGCCGCGCGCGCGGCGCGCCCGCCGGACCCGCGCGCCGCCGGCGCGCGCTCCTCGACGAGCGTGTTCCACTCGCCGCAGCCCGGGCAGCGCCCGTGCCACTTGGGGCTCGCGGCGCCGCAGGCGGAGCAGGAGAAGATCGTTCCCGGTCTGGGGGGCACCTGGCCAGCGTAGGCGGCGAGGCGGTCGGCTTCGCCCCCCTCGAGGCG
>JAXDHC010000250.1:0-9085 GCA_034664705.1 Solirubrobacteraceae bacterium | reverse complement strand
CGCACGCCGGCGAGGCGCGCGCCGTCGGGGTTGGAGCCGATGGCGTACAGCTCGCGGCCGGGCCGGAAGTCACGCAGCGCCTGGCCGACGACGAGCACGACCACCAGGGCCATGAGCGCGAGCGTCGGCACGCCGAGGATCGAGCCGGTCCCGAGGTTCAGGAACGAGTCGGGCAGCGTCTCGGCGTTCACCTGGCGACCGCTCGTCCACAGGAACGCCAGGCCGCGGAACGCGTAGAGCGTGCCGAGCGTGACGACGAGCGCAGGCACCTGCCCGAAGGTCACGAGGATCCCGTTGAGCACCCCGCAGGCCGCCCCGAGCGCCATGCCGGCCAGCAGCACGAGCGGGAGCGGCAGGCCCGGGTGCGACGACAGCAGGTCGCCGGCCATGAACGCGGCGAGGCCGAGCACCGAGCCGACCGAGAGGTCGACGTTGCGCGTGATGATCACGAGCGTCTGGCCGACGGCCAGGATCGCGAAGATCGCCGCGTTGAGCGCGAGGTTGCGCAGGGAGTCGGCGCTGATGAACCGCGGCTCCATGACCGCGGTGACCGCGATCAGGATCGCGAGCGCGGCGACGATGCCGAGCTCGCGGACGCGGAACACCCACTCGGTCAGCCGCCGTGCCTGCGCGCCGCCTGCCTCGCCGTGAGGTGGAACGGTCGCTGCGCCGGCGCTCATGCCGCCACCTCCGCCATCCGGCCGGTCGCGGCGCGCATGACGCTCTCCTCGTCGGCCTCGTCGCGGGTGAGCTCGGCGGTGAGCCGGCCCTCGTGCATGACGAGCACGCGGTCGGCCATGCCCAGGACCTCCGGCAGCTCGCTGGAGATCATCAGGACCGCCAGCCCCGTGCCGGCGAGCTCGCTCATCAGGCGGTGGACCTCGGCCTTCGTGCCGACGTCGATGCCGCGCGTCGGCTCGTCGACGATGAGCAGCCTCGGCTCGGTGGCCAGCCACTTGGCGAGCACGACCTTCTGCTGGTTGCCGCCCGACAGGAAGCCGACCGGGTCCGACAGCCGGTGGAAGCGCAGCTGCAGCCGGGTCGCCCACTCCCGCGTGAGCGCCGCCTCGGCGGCGCCGCGCATGAGCCCGAAGCGCGTCAGCGAGCCGAGGCGCGTCAGGGTCGCGTTGCGCTCGATCGAGAGGTCGAGCACGAGCCCCTGCTGGCGGCGGTCCTCGGGCACGAAGGCGATCCCCGCACGCATGGCCGCGGCGGGCCGGCCGGGCGGAAGCCGCCGGCCGTCGACCTCGACGTGGCCGGCGTCGGAGCGGTCGATGCCGAAGATGGCGCGGGCCACCTCGCTGCGCCCGGCGCCGACGAGCCCGGACAGCGCGACGATCTCGCCGGCGCGCACGTCGAAGCTGACGTCGAAGAAGACGCCCTCGCGCGTGAGACGGCTGACCTTCAGCACCGGCTCGCCGATCACCGCGACCTGCTTGGGGAACAGGGCGCTCAGGTCGCGGCCGACCATCCGGCGGACCATCTCGTCCGGCGTCATGGCGGCGATGTGCGCGTCGTGGACGACCGCGCCGTCGCGCATCACCGTGACGGTGTCGCAGATCGCGAAGACCTCGTCGAGGCGGTGCGAGATGAACAGTACCGCCGCGCCCTGCTCGCGCAGCGTGCGGACGACCATGAAGAGCCGCTCGACCTCCGGGCCCGAGAGCGCGGCGGTCGGCTCGTCCATGATGAGCACGCGCGCGTCGAAGCTCAGCGCCTTGGCGATCTCGACGATCTGCTGATCGGCGATCGAGAGGCCGCGGACCGGGCTGTCGGGATCCAGGCCCACGCCGAGGCGGTCGAGGAGCTCCTGGACCCGGCGGCGCATCGCCCGGCGGTCGATGCGTCGCAGGCGGGCGAGCGGGTGGGAGCCCATGACGACGTTCTCCGCGATGGAGAGGTCGGGGAACAGCGTGGGCTCCTGGTAGATGACGGCGATCCCGGCGTCGCCCGCGTCGTGTGGCGAGTGGAAGTCGACGGGCTCGCCGTCGACGAGCATCGCGCCGTCGTCGAGGCGGATCACGCCGGCGAGGAGCTTGACCAGCGTCGACTTGCCGGCGCCGTTCTCGCCCATGAGCGCGCGGACCTCGCCGGGGCGCAGCGCGAGCGTGCCGTCGCGCAGCGCGCGGACCGCGCCGTAGGACTTCGCGGCGTCGCGCAGCTCGAGGATGGGGGCGGCCTCGGTGGTCATGCGGCCTCCTTCGAGCCGGCCGTCTCGACGCGCACGCCGGTGGCGCGGAGGTCGGCGATGCCCGCGTCGGGCACGCCGTGGCAGAGGACCGTCGAGACGTCGGCGAGGGTGCCGAGCACGCTGCGCCCGCGGGTGCCCAGCTTGGACTCGTCCAGGAGCAGGACGCGCTCCTCGGCGTGGGCGATCATCGCGCGCTTGACCTCCGCCTCGAGCGAGTCCGGGTCGGTGAGGGCGCCGTCGGCGGTGACGCCCTTGACGCTGAAGTACACGCGGTCGGCGATGTGGCCGAGGACGGTGTGGACGGCGAACGGGCCGACGAAGGACCGGGTCAGCGGGCGCAGCATGCCGCCGATGCCGACGAGGTCGATCGTGGCGCCCGGGTGGGTCGCGACGAGCTCCATGACCGGCAGCGAGTTCGTGATGACCGTGGCGGCGACGCCGCGGTCCAGGAGCGCGCGGGCGACGTGGTAGGCCGTCGTCGAGGAGTCCAGGAAGAGCGTCTCGCCCTCGCGGACGGCCTCCGCGGCGGCGGTGGCCAGCGCGGACTTGGCCGCGGACGCCGTCTCGAGGCGCGAGGCGAACGAGTCCTCGTGCGCGGTGATCGACGGCATCACCGCCCCGCCGTGCGTGCGCCGCGCGAGGCCCTGGCGCTCGAGGCCGGCGAGGTCGCGGCGCGCGGTCATCGACGAGATGCCGAACTGCTCCTCGAGCTCGCCGACGGTCACCGACCCGGCGCTCCGAAGGCGGTCGACGATCGCGGCCCGGCGCGCGTCGGCCAGCAGCCCACGCGGTTCTGGTGTGTTCGCTTTGATGGTCTCTCCTCCCCGTACGAACAAAAACGATCAAAACAGAACACCGAGGTCGTGTCAAGGCGCACATGGGTCCGCATGCGGACACCCGGCGAACGGCTGGCCGCAAGGTTCGGCGCAGTCGATTGCACCTTGGGATCAGGCAGCGCGCACCTGGGTAGGAAGCGCTCGACGATCCCTCGGGAGGAGGACTCATGCTCACGCCGCTCGCGGCCTACACCCAGCACTTCGACCCGGTCGGCAACTCGCTGTTCGCCAGTTCGCTGTTCGCCGCCCTTCCGCTCCTCACGCTGTTCGTGCTGCTCGGGGGCCTGAAGACGAAGGCGTGGGTGGCCGCGCTCGCCGCGCTGCTCGTGGCGATCCTCGTCGCGGTGATCGTCTACTCGATGCCGGTGCTGCAGGCCGTGGACGCCGGCATCGAGGGCGCCGCGTTCGGCCTGTTCCCGATCATGTGGATCGTCTTCAACGCGATCTGGATCTACAACATGACCGAGCGCACCGGGCACTTCGCGGTGCTGCGCCGGTCGTTCGAGCGCATCTCCGACGACGAGCGCATCCAGGCGATCATCATCGCCTTCTCCTTCGGCGCCCTGCTCGAGGCGCTGGCGGGCTTCGGCACGCCCGTCGCGATCACGGCCTCGATGCTCGTCGGCCTCGGCGTGCGGCCGATCAAGGCGGCGTCGGTGGCCCTCGTGGCCAACACGGCGCCGGTGGCCTTCGGCGCGATCGCGATCCCCATCATCACCCTCGCGGGCCTCACGGAGCTGCCCAAGGACGACCTGGGCGCGATGGTCGGCCGCCAGACCCCCTTCCTGGCGCTGATCGTGCCGCTGATCCTCGTGGCGATGGTCGACGGCACGCGCGGCCTGCGCCAGACGTGGCCCGCCGCCCTCGTGGGCGGCTCCGCGTTCGCCATCGGCCAGTTCGCCTGCTCGAACTACCTCTCGGTCGAGCTGACCGACATCGTCGCGGCACTGCTGTCCGTCGGCGCGCTCGTCGCGTTCCTGCGCGTCTGGCAGCCCAGCGAGCCGCTGCGCGCGGAGGGCGGCGGCTTCGCGCGGCCCGCGATGGCCGGCGGCTCGGCCTCCGACCCCGCGTTCGAGGCCGAGGTGCGCCGCCGCGAGGCCGAGCCCGGCCACCGCGACTCGTCGCGCGAGCAGCTCATCGCGTACTCCCCGTACCTCATCGTCATCGCCATCTTCGCCCTCGCCCAGTGGGGGCCGATCAAGGACTTCCTCGCCAACGGGATCTACAAGTTCGACTGGCCGGGCCTCGACATCAAGACGGCCAAGGGCGAGGCGCCGACGGCCGCCAGCTACACGTTCAACTGGCTGCCGGCCGCCGGCACGCTCCTGCTCATCGCGGGCCTGCTGACGGTCGCCGTGCTGCGGATGAACGTCGGCCGCGCGTTCCGCATCTACCTCGAGACCCTCGACCAGCTCAAGTGGGCGACGCTGACGGTCGCGACGGTCCTCGGGCTCGCCTACGTGATGAACCTCTCGGGCCAGACGATCACGATCGGCCAGTGGATCGCCGGGGCGGGCGGCCTGCTGCCCTTCCTCTCCCCGATCATCGGCTGGCTCGGCGTGGCGGTGACCGGCTCGGACACGTCGTCGAACTCGCTGTTCGGGGTGCTGCAGACGACGGCCGCGAAGGACGCCGGCTACAGCCAGGTGCTGCTCGCGGCGGCCAACTCGTCGGGCGGCGTGATGGGCAAGATGGTCTCGCCGCAGAACCTCGCGATCGGGGCCGCGGCGGTCGGCCTCGCCGGCCAGGAGGGCGAGCTCTTCCGCAGGGTGATTGGATGGAGCCTCTTCCTGTTGCTCATCATGTGCGTCATCGTGTACCTGCAATCGACCAGCCTGCTCTCGTGGATGGTGGTCTGACCTCCGCCCTGACCCCCGACCTGCTCGCCGAGCTGCGCCGCATCTGCGGCGCGGACTGGGTCTACACGCAGGAGCACCAGCTGCGGACGTACGAGTCCGACGGGCTGCTGCAGTACCAGGCGCTTCCGGCCGCCGCGGTGCTCCCCGGCACCGCGGTGGAGGTCCAGGCCGTCGTGCTCGCCTGCTCGCGCGCAAACGTCCCGTGGGTCGCGCGCGGGTCGGGCTCCGGGCTCTCGGGCGGCGCGCTGCCCGTCGCCGAGGGCGTGCTGATCGTCGTCTCGCGGATGAAGCGGATCCTCGAGATCGATCGCGAGAACGCGCGCGTGTGCGTGGAGCCGGGCGTGACGAACGCGTCGGTGTCGGCGGCGATCGCGCCCGACTTCTTCTACCCGCCGGACCCCTCGAGCCAGATCGTCTGCTCGATCGGCGGCAACGTCGCCGAGAACTCCGGCGGCGCGCACTGCTTCAAGTACGGCTTCACGACGAACTACGTCTGCGGCCTGGAGGTCGTGCTCCCCGACGGCGAGATGGTCATGCTCGGTGGCCAGGAGCTGGACACGCCCGGCTACGACCTGCTCGGGGCCTTCGTCGGCTCCGAGGGCACGCTCGGCGTCGCGACGAAGGCGTGGCTGCGCATCGTCCCGGTCCCCGAGGCGGTCAAGACGCTCGTCGCGTTCTTCGACTCCACCCACCAGGCGGGCGAGGCCGTCGGGGCGATCGTGACGAGCGGCGTCGTGCCGGGCGCGATCGAGATGATGGACAAGCTCGCCATCGAGGCGTCCGAGCAGATGGCCCACGCGGGCTACCCCGTCGGCCGCGGCGCCGCGCTGCTCGTCGAGCTCGACGGCGCCGAGCGCGAGTGCGAGGCGCGCTTCGAGGAGGTCGTGCGCATCTGCGAGCAGTGCGGCTCCGACGACGTGCGCGTCGCGCGCGACGAGGCCGAGCGCCAGCTGTTCTGGAAGACGCGCAAGGCGGCGTTTCCGGCGATGGGCCGCATCAGCCCCAACTACTTCGTCCAGGACGGCGTGATCCCGCGCACGAAGCTGCCCGAGGTCCTCGACCGCATCGACGAGCTCGCCGCCGACTACGACATGAAGGTCGCCAACGTATTCCACGCCGGCGACGGCAACCTGCACCCGCTCGTCTGCTACGACGGCGCCGTGCCGGGCGAGGCCGAGCGCGCCGAGGAGCTGTCGGGCAAGATCCTGGAGGCGTGCCTCGACGCCGGTGGCTCGATCACCGGCGAGCACGGCGTCGGCGTCGACAAGCGCAAGTACATGACCAAGCAGTTCGCGGAGGCCGACCTCGCGGCGTTCCAGAAGTTGCGGTGCGCCTTCGATCCCGCCGGCCTGGCCAACCCCGGCAAGGTCATGCCGACCCCGCGGCTGTGCGGCGAGGTCCCCGGCCCGTACCGGCGGCACCCGCTGGAGGTCGCCGGGCTGGCCGAGCGGTTCTGATGGCCGCCGCTCCCGTCGCGACCGAACGCCCCGAGACGCCCGACGAGGCGGCCGAGCTGCTGCGCGTGCTCGGCGCCGACGGCCGCTCGGTGCGGGTGCGCGGCGGCGGCACGAAGCGCGCGTGGGGCGCCGACGGCGAGCCGGTCGCCGTGGAGCTCGAGACCGGCGGGCTCACGCGCGTCGTCGAGCACAACGAGGGCGACTTCACCGCGGTGGTCGAGGCCGGCATGCCGTTCGCCGAGGCGGCGGCGACGTTCGCGCAGACCGGTCAGATGTTCGCGCTGGACCCGCCGCTCGGCGCCGGCGACGCGGCCACCGTGGGCGGCGTCGTGGCGACCGCGGACTCGGGCCCGCTGCGCCACCGCTACGGCGCGGTCCGTGACCTCATCGTGGGGATCACCGTCGCGCTGTCGGACGGCTCGCTGGCCAACGCGGGCGGCCGCGTGATCAAGAACGTCGCCGGCTACGACCTCGGCAAGCTCTTCTCCGGCTCCTACGGCACGCTCGGGCTCGTCGTGTCGGTGGCCGTGCGCCTGCACCCGCGTCCCGAGGAGACGGCCACGGCGTGGGGCGCCTGCGACGACCCGGCCGTGCTCGCGGCCGCCGCCGCGGCGCTCGCGCGCCTGCCGCTCGAGGCCGACTGCCTCGACGTCGCGTGGCGCGACGGCGCCGGGCGCCTGCTCGTGCGCTTCGGCGGGACGGCCGCCGAGCGCCAGGCCGCCGCGGTCGCCGACCGTCTCCGCGCGGCCGGCCTGCACGAGGTCGAGGCGACCGCCGACGACGGCACCCTGTGGGCGGCGCAGCGCGACGGTCAGCGCTCCGCCGACGGCGCCGTCCTGAAGGTCTCCGGGCGCGCCGCCGACCTGCACCGCGTTCTCGACATGGCCACGGAGACCGGCGCCGGCGTCGTCGGCCGGGCGGCCCTGGGGCTGTCGTGGCTGACGCTCGAGGGCGACGACCTCCCGGCGCGCATCGGCGCCGTGCGCGCCGCCCTCGCGCCGCGGGCGTGCACGCTGCTCGACGCGCCCGCGGCGGTGCGCGCGGAGTGCGCGGCGTGGCCGGACCCCGACCCCGGCGCGCTCGCCGTGATGCGCCGCGTCAAGGAACGCTTCGACCCGGCCCGGATCTTCCGTCCGGGCGCCTTCGTAGGAGGGATCTAGACCACTTGTCCTCGCTCGACATCACGCGGCACGAGGCCGCGCCGGAGGCGGGCCGCCGCGCCTGGGACGAGCAGCGCCCGCCGGAGCTGGACCTCATCCGCGACTGCGTGCACTGCGGCTTCTGCCTGCCGACGTGCCCGAGCTACGCTGTCTTCGAGGACGAGATGGACTCCCCCCGCGGGCGGATCGTGCTCATGCGCATCGGCCACGAGGACGAGTCGGAGATCTCCGACGAGATGGTCACGCACTTCGACCAGTGCCTCGGCTGCATGGCGTGCGTGACCGCATGCCCGTCGGGCGTGCAGTACGACCGGCTCATCGAGCGCGTCCGCCCGCAGCTCGAGCGCCAGGTCGACCGCCCGTGGCACCAGCGCGCCCTGCGCCGAGGCGTCTTCGAGCTGTTCACCCACCCCGGGCGGCTGCGCGCGCTGGCGCCGCTCATGGCGCTCGAGCGGCGCACCGGGCTGCTGCAGCGCGTCGCGCGGCTGCCGCTCGTGCAGCGCAGCGCCCGGCTGCGCGTGATGCTGTCGCTCACCCCCGACGTGCCGGCCCGCGCCGCGCTGCGCCGGCTGCCCACCGTGACCCGGGCGCGCGGGACCTTCCGCGGCCGCGTGGCGCTCATGCAGGGCTGCGTCCAGCGCGTGTGGTTCCACGACGTCAACGCCGCGACCGTGCGCGTGCTCGCCGCCGAGGGCTGGGAGGTCCACACCCGGCGCCTGCCCCGCTGCTGCGGCGCGCTGACGCTGCACTCAGGGATCGAGGATGAGGCGCTCGGCCTCGCCCGCGAGACGATCGCCGCCTACGAGGGCTACGACCACGTCGTCGTCAACGTCGCCGGCTGCGGCTCGGCGATGAAGGACTACGGCCACCTGCTCGCCGACGACCCGGCGTGGGCCGACCGCGCCGCGGCGTTCGTCGCCAAGGTGCGCGACGTCCACGAGATCCTCGCCGAGCACGAGCCGCAGGCCGTGCGCCACCCGCTCGCGCTCACGGTCGCCTACCACGACGCCTGCCACCTCGCCCACGCCCAGGGCGTGCGCGAGCCGCCGCGCGCGGTGCTGCGCTCGATCCCCGGCGTCGAGCTCGTCGAGCCGGCCGAGTGGGAGCTGTGCTGCGGGTCGGCCGGCATCTACAACGTGATGCAGCCGGAGGCCGCCGAGCAGCTCGGCCGCCGTAAGGCCGCCAACCTGGCCGCGACCGGCGCCCAGATCATCGCCGCGGCCAACCCGGGGTGCACGATGCAGATCGCCGCCCACCTGGACGACGGCCGCGTGCCGGTCGTCCATCCCGTCGAGCTGCTCGACCGCTCGCTCCGCGGCGCGCCCGCCGCGGAGCTCCTGCGATGAGCGCGGCGCTGAACGTCACCGCCGACCCCCCGCCCGACGAGTCGCTGGCGGACATCCTCTCCTCCGACGCGCTCGCGTTCGTCGGGGAGCTGCACCGCCGCTTCGAGCCGCGCCGCCAGGAGCTGCTCGCCGCCCGCCGCGACCGCGACGCCGAGCTGCGCGCCGGGGGCGCGCTCGACTTCCTGCCCGAGACGCGCGAGGTCCGGGAGGGCGACTGGCGCGTGCCCGAGCCGCCG
>JAXDHC010000249.1:0-4429 GCA_034664705.1 Solirubrobacteraceae bacterium | reverse complement strand
GGGCGAGGGCGTGCCGGGAACCGCGTGGGAGACCCAGCTGCCGGTCCTCGCGCCCGATCTCGCGGCGGCGCCGCGCTTCCGCCGCCTCGAGGCGGCGGACCGGCTCGGCCTGCGCTCCGGGCTGGCGTTCCCGTTGATCTCCGACGACGGTCCGCTGGCCGTGCTGTCCTACTACAGCGTCGACCGCCGCGATCCCGGCGAGCGGCTGGCCCGGACGCTGACGGGGATCGGCCGCGAGCTCGGGCGCTTTCTCTCCCAGCGCCGGGCCGACCTGGGCTCGCGGCGGCTGTCGGATCGCGAGCTCGACGTCCTGCGGCTCGCCGCGGAGGGCAACAGCGGTCCGCAGATCGCCGAGCATCTGATCCTCAGCCCGGCGACGGTGAAGACCCACTTCGAGAACATCTACGAGAAGCTGGGCGTCAGCGACCGGGCCGCGGCCGTGGCGTACGCCATGCGCATCGGCCTCATCCGGTAGGCGGCGCCGAGCCTGCGCTACCGCGCCGGCGCCATCTCCTCCTGGAGCACGCGGAGGCGCTCCAGGCGGTCGCCGCCCATGAGCGGGAAGATCAGCTCGTCGACGCCGGCGGCGCGCAGCTCGGCGAGGCGCGCGGCGCACTCGGCGGGGGGTCCCGCGACCGCGAGGACGCGGACGAGCTCGTCGCTCACGGCGCCCTGGTGGTCGGCGCGGGTCGACAGGTGCTCGCCGTAGTCGTACTCGGCCTTGGCCCGCGCGAGCTCGTCGGCGTACGGCGCGAGCCCGGCCGGGAGGTCGGCGACGTCGGCGAGCAGCCGGGCCTGGGCGCTGGCCCACGACCGCACGTCGCGCAGCGCAGCCTCGGCGTCCTCGTTCACCGAGGTCGTCGCGACGAAGCAGATGTCCACCTCGGACCGATCGCGGCCGGCCTCCTCGATGCCGCCCGTGACCCAGCCGACCTGCTCGGCGACCAGCTCGGGCTGCGCGGGCCCCATGAGGATCACGCCGTCGGCGAGCCGGCCGGCGAGCGCGCACATCCGCGGGCGGCTGACGGCCAGGTAGACCGGCACGGGGGCGGCGAGGTGCACGGGGTGATGGACGATGCCCTCCCAGGTCGCCCTCTCGCCGGCGAAGACGGCCTTGAAGAAGCGGATCGCCGCCTCGACCTCCGCGACCTTCGCCGGCTTGCGACCGAGGCCCTGGACCGCCGAGTCGCCTGCGCCCAGACCGAGCACGGCGCGCCCCTCGGAGAGCTCCGAGAGCGCGGCCATGGCCCCGGCGGTGACCGTCGGATGGCGCGTCGCGGGATTCGTCACGCCGGGCCCGAGCTGCAGGCGCCGGGTGCTCAGCGCCGCGGTCGTCAGGCCGGCGTAGACGTCCTTCATCGCGAGCTGGGAATCGATCAGCCAGAGGCGCTCGACACCGCGCTCGTCGAGCGCGGCCGCGAAGCTCATCCAGTCGCGCAGCGGCTCGCGCGGGCTGATGCCGAGGCTCACGTTCAGACCCATCTCAGTCCTCCGTCCGGCGGTCGTAGAGGCGGCGGCGCTTGCGGAAATGTCCCTCGACCCGCGAGGCGATCGATCCGCCCGGGACGGTCGTCACGGCCGCATGGAGGCCGACGACGCGCCGGATCGCCTCGGCGGCGAGGGCGGCCGAGCGCCCGGCGGCCGGCTCGCCCTCCGCGACATCGAGCGAGACGCCGAGCACCTCGGCGCCGGTGTCGTCGCGCGTGACCTCGGCCAGGTACTCCGACACGCCGGGCACGCCGAACACCGCGCGGTCGAGCGCGTCGGGCCAGACGTTGACCCCGCGAACCTTGACCATGAAGTCGTAGCGGTCCGCGCGGCCGGCCACGAGGCACGGGCCCGGCCGCCCGCACGGGCAGGACGGCGCGACCACGACGCGGTCTCCGGTCGCGAAGCGGACGAGCGGCGAGGCGCTCGAGACGAACGGGGTGACGACCAGCTCGCCCGGGCCCTCGTCGACCGGCGCCCCGGAGGCGGGGTCGACGACCTCGTAGACGCCGTGGTCGGACAGCGCGTGGAGGATGCCGCGCTCGCCGCCCGGGAGCGCGCCGCGCTCGCAGCTCCACGCCATCGCCCGCTGGGTCGAGCCGTACTGCTCGAAGACCCGCGCGCTCCAGCGCTCCTCGAGACGCCGCATCCACGACTCGCTCCACGACTCGCCGGCGACGACGAGGCGCCGCACGCCGGCCCGCGCGGGATCCGTGCCGGCCTCCTCGGCGACCGCCGCCATGTGCAGCAGGTACGCCGGCGTCCCGACGAGGGTGTCGCCGCCGAAGCGCCGCAGGTACTCGACCTTGCGCTCGGTCGCATACATGCCGACCTCGAGCACCGTCGCGCCGAGCAGGCGCAGCGCGTGGTAGTACCACTGCCCGGCCGCGGCGGTCGTCATGGGCAGCGTGTTGATCACCACCGAGTCCGCGTCGACGCCGGACCACGAGAAGCCGCGCGCGACCATGCGGTGCACGCGCTCCTCGTCCTCGGCGTCCATGGGGTAGACCTCCTCGCCCGCGCCCGACGTGCCGCTCGTCGTGACGATGTGGCGGATCGCCGCGCGCGAGGCGCGCGCCCGGCTGCCGTACGGCGGGTGGCGGGCGAGATCGGAGAGGACGTCCCGCTTGCCCGTCGTGGGGAACGCGGCGAGCTCGCCGAGCGACCCGACGGCGGCGGGCAGCCCGGCGAACCGCTCCCGGTAGAAGGGCGTCTCGCCCGCCCGCGCCAGGACTCGGTTGAGCTCCGCGAGCTGGTGCGCGCGGAGCGCCTCCGGGTCGCGGAGCTCGGGCGCGACGTCCAGCGAGCGCCCCGCGGGGGGCGTCGGCGGATCGGCCATCGCGGCGCGTCGCGCGGGCCTACTGACCGGCGCCCGCGTTCTGGAGCGGCCCGTCGAAGCCCTCACGGTAGGGGTAGTCCGGACGCGGGTTGACGGCCGCCGCGGGGAGCTTGACCTTGCCGTCGTTGATGGCGGCGATCGTGTCCTCCCGCACCTTCGCGATCTTCGCGTTGCTCTCGTACTTCGGGCAGAGCTTCAGCGTCTGCAGATCGGGCTCCTGGAGGGCGAGGAAGAACGCGCCCGGCTTCAGGCGGCCCTCGATGTAGTCGGTGAGCAGGCGCTTGACGATCGACTGGTTGTCGACGAAGTCGGTGCCGACCATGTTCGGGTAGGCGCCGCAGTCCGGGATCACCTGGCTGAACAGCCCGGGGTTCTTGCCGGACTCGCGTCCCGCCGCGTATACCCCCGGCAGCCCGCCGTTGATGAACGGGAAGATCACGTCGGCGCCGTCGGCGATCATCGCCGCCGTCCCGTTCTTGGCCTTCGCGACGTCGTTGAAGTCGCCGACGATGTTCTCGAGGATCCGCAGCTTCGGGTCCACGCTGCGCACCCCGGCCTTGAAGCCGGCGAGGCCCTGGATCGTCGGGGGGATCTCCGCGCCGCCGACGAAGCCGACGGTCTTCGTCTTCGTCAGGTTGGCGGCGACGACGCCGGCGACGTAGAGCATCGCGCCCCAGTCGTTCGCGAAGCCGGTGACGTTCTTCTGGAAGGTCTTCGTGTAGCCCGCGATGTTGAGGAAGTAGGCGTTCGGGAACTTCGGCGCCTCGACGTCGAGGACCGGGCCGAAGCTCGAGCTCACCGACACGACCAGGTCGTTGACCGGCGCGAGCGTCTCGATCGCGTCGACGCGCTGCTGGTCGTCGACGCGGTTCTCCAGCGCGGACGTCAGCTTGAAGTTGGGGAACTTGGCCTGGATGTCGCGGATGCCCTCGTAGGCCGCCTGGTCGAAGGACTTGTCGTTGCGCGGGCCGATCAGCGCCGCGCCGACCTTGATCTCCCGGTCCGCGCCCGTGGCCGCGGCGCCCTGCGTCGTGCCGGTCGCGGCGCCGCCGCCCCCGTCGTCGCCGCCGCACGCGGCCACGACACAGGTGATGGTGAGCGCCGCGCACGCAGCTGTGAGCGCACGCGTCCGACGTCCGGCAATGCCCATGGGTTCTCCTCGCAGGCTCGGGCGGCTGGCAGGTTGCCTATGTATCAGACTGCCGCCCTCGGCCATAGTATGTATGACCAATACGCGGGAAAGTCCCCCTGCGCCGGCGTCGAAACGAGGGAAAGCCCTGACCCCCATGCCCGACGGAGCCCGCGTCATCGACGCGCACACGCATCTCTACTCCGAGGAGATGACGCCGCCCTACTGGCTGGACTCGATGGCGTCGTACGGCAGCAGCATCTCGTCGCGCAGCCGCGAGGAGGTGCGCCACCGCATCGAGCGCGACTGGTTCGACGCGACCGGCGACCTGCTCGTCGCCGACATGGACGCCGCCGGCATCGACACGTCGGTGGTGTTCATCCTCGACTTCGGGTTGCACGGCGGCGTGAACGACGGGGTGTCGCTCGAGCACCGCTACGAGCTCTTCGCGCAGGCGGTCGCCCGCCACTCCG
>JAXDHC010000248.1:0-8825 GCA_034664705.1 Solirubrobacteraceae bacterium | reverse complement strand
TGCCGACCCTTGAGCGCGGCGACCGCGGGGCGTCCGTCAAGCGCGTCCAGCGGGCGCTCCACCTGCGCGCCGACGGCGTCTTCGGCGCCGGCACGGCGCGCGCCGTGCGGCGGTTCCCGCGCCGCCCCCACCTGAAGGCCGACGGCGTGGTCGGCGCGGGCACGTGGCGCATGCTGCGGCGCACCGCGGGGCGCGTGCGCGTCGCCCGCCGCGGCGGCAAGGCGTCCTCCGTGCGGCTGCTCCAGCGCCGGCTCGGGGTCGCCGCGGACGGCGTCTTCGGGCCCGGCACCGCGCGTGCCGTGCGGGCCTTCCAGCGCCGCCGCGGGCTCACCGCCGACGGGATCGTCGGGCCGGGCACGTGGGCGGCCCTCGGGGTGCGCGGCGCGCACCCGGTGCTGAAGCGCGCCCGCCGGCGCGGCTCCAGCACGCGTGGCGGGATGCCTGTCGCGGTGGGGCGCGCCATCGCGGCCGCCAACCGGATCGCCGGCCTCCCCTACCGCTACGGCGGCGGCCATCGCTCGTTCTCCGACAGCGGCTACGACTGCTCCGGCTCGGTGTCCTACGTGCTGCACGGCGCCGGCCGGCTCTCGAGCCCGCTCGACTCCTCGTCGCTCATGTCCTACGGCGCGCCCGGACGAGGCCGCTGGATCACGATCTACGCGCACCCCGGCCACACCTACATGGTCATCCGCGGCCGCCGGTACGACACGACCGGGCGCAGCAGCACGGGGTCGCGCTGGCAGCCGGACCACCGCTCGACGGCCGGCTACGTCGTCCGCCACCCGCCGGGCCTGTAGGCCGCGTCGGGCGGGGCGCGAACGCGCCGGCTCGCGAGGCCTCACCGCCCGCAACGGGCTACGATCGGTGTGCGTGACGGCTGACGATCACGTCGACTACGTCCGGCGCCTGTGGCGGACGATGGAGCGTCAGGGCCTCGACGCCATGCTGGCCCTCACCCCGCCCGACGTCCTCTGGGAGCCGCTGCGCGCCGCCGGCCGGGCGCTGAGATCGCCCGACGAGCTGCGCGCCTACTTCGCCGAGATGGATCGCGAAGGGCGGCCCCAGGAGGCCAGCGTCTACACCTTCGAGGCCGTCGGCTCGTGCGTCCTCGTCACCGGGCAGCTTCGCGACTTCGACGCCCACGGGTTCAACGACTCGCAGCCCGCGTGGGTCTACTTCTTCCGCGGCGACCGCCTGGTGCGGGCGGTCGGCTACGAGACCGACGCCGAGGCCCGGGCCGCGATCGCGGCGTCGAGCTGACCGGCGTTGCGCGCCGGCACGGGCCCCGAGCGAAGCGCGCGCGGCGCACGGGCCCGGAACGACGCGCGCCCGCCGGCCACGGGGCCGGCGGGCGCGGTCGAGGCGGACCCGCGTGGGATCAGCCGGTGAACTGCGGCCGCACGACCTGCGCGGCGCAGCGGGTGATGTTCAGGCGCAGGGTGCGCGTCCGGGTCTGGCTCGCGGTCGAGAACTCGACACGCGCGTTGACGCGGTTGGCGCCCCGGCGCAGCTGCGACGTGCGCAGCTCGAGCGTCCAGCGGCCGCGGGAGTCGGCGCGGGTCACGGTGCGGACGCGGCGACCGTCGACGAAGAACGTCACGCGACGGATCTGGCGACCGGTGACCGTGGCCTGGACCGCCCGGGTACGCGGGCAGGCCCGCGGGCCGCGGAGGGTCGCCGTGCCGCGCTGCGGACGGCTCGTGACCGTGGTGCCGGCGACCTGCTGGACCGCGACCGGCGCCGGAGCAGCGGCGGCGGGAGCCGGGCCGGGCGACGTCACCGGCACGCCGGCGACCGTGGTCGGCGGCGTCGGCGGCGCGGGCGGCGTCGGCTGGGTCAGCGTCGTCGTGAACGAGTCCTCGTCGGTCACCGTGCGCGTGTTCTCGTCGGTGCCCTTGACGTCGGCGACGTTGACCACCGCGGTCTGCCCCGCCGAGCTCTGGACGCTGCACGTGTAGGTCCACCGATCGCCCGGATCCAGCGAGCCGGGGCTCGCGTCGCCGTTCGTCGAGCTGAGCGCCGGAGCGGCGGCGCAGCGCGGGTCGGTCACCGCGACGTCAGCGGCGCGGAACGGCATGTCGCCGGGGTTCGTGACCTCGAGCGAGTAGTCCAGCCGCGCGCCCGCCGTGGCGGTCGCCGGGCCGGTCTTCTCGATGTCGATCGCGGGGTGCAGGAACTTCGTCGCGTGCTGGTCGTCGTCCTGGACCTTGTTCTCGTCCTCGTCCTTGCCCTCGGCGGTGACCGTGTTGATCACGGGGTTGACGTCGCCGATGGCGTGGGCCGGGGCGATCATCGTGCAGCTGTACCGCCAGGTCTCGCCCGGATCGAGGACGTCGTCGCCGCCATCCTTGGCGCCGGCCACGACCGGCGCGCAGCGGTCGTCGCTGACCTGGACGGCGTGCAGCGGCGCGTTGCCCGGGTTGGTCACCGTGAAGTCGAACGTGAGCGTGTCGCCCGAGTACGCCGTCGCGGGTCCGCTCTTGACGACCTTGATGGCCGCCGCGATCTTCTCGTTCGTGAACGAGCAGGTGATGACGTCGCCCGCGGCCGGCGTGACGGTCGCCGTGCGCATCGCCACGGTGCCGGCGCCCGCGATGGCCTGCCGGCCGGCGCCGTAGGCCTTCGTGCAGTCGACGGCCTTGAGGCGGTAGCCCTTGGCCTTCGCGTCGGCCTCGGTGACCGTGTAGGCCTTGCCCGGCTCGACGAGGCGCGACTCCTGCGCGCCGTCGGTCAGCGAGAACGCGCCGGCGCCGGGATCGACGGTGAAGTCGAAGGCGGCCTTCGGCATCGCCGTGTCGGCGGGGAAGGTGTGCTTCTCGACGATCAGCTGCGCCTTGCGGACGTTCTTGATCGTGCAGGTGATCTGGTCACCGGCGCCGACGGGGACGTCCAGCGGAGCGCCGGCCCCCTGCGCGACGACGGTCTCGGCCTTGCCGTAGCCCTTGACGCAGACCGTCGAGCGGACGTAGTCGCCCAGCGCCGCGCCGGTCTCGCCGACCTGGTGCGTGCCGGTCTTGACCGTCACGGGCGCGCTGGCGGCGCCGTCGCCGGCCTGCGAGACCGCGACGCTGCCGTCGACGAGGAGGTCGAAGCGACCGGCGTCGGCCGCGGGGACGAGGTCCTTGCGCACGACGATCGTGCCGGTCTTGCGCGTGTTCGTGAACGTGCAGAGGACGTGCTCGTCGAGGCCGACCTTGATCGTCGCCTTGCGGTACTCGAGCGACGTCGTGGAGTCGGCGTCGGCCTTCCAGCCGTAGCCCGACTTGGTGTCGCAGGCCAGCGACGTGAGCTCGTAGTCGGCGCTGGCCGGCTCCGTGACGGTGTAGACCTTCGACGCGTGGTACTTCGTCGCGTTGGCGAGGACCTTCTTCTCGCCCCAGGTGCCGCCGCCGACCAGCGAGAAGCCGGTGGTCCCGAAGTCGGCAGAGGTCTTGAAGTCGAATGAGTCGGCGGCGCTGCCACCGACGTTGACCTTCTTGATCGAGACGTACCCGTACGTCGCCAGCGCGTCCGACGCGCCCGCGGTCCAGGTCAGCCCCATGAACGCGACCAGCGCAGCGAGCCCTATGCGCGCAGCGGTCGGTCGCGACCCGGCATCAGCCAGGCGAAAGACCCCCAACATGTGTGTAACCCCCGATTCGTGGCCCGGTGTGCACCCCTGCACACCCTTCGGCCGTACCAACCGGCGCCTCCGCGTTCCGAGCATCGGCAGCCGACAGCGGGGTCGAGCGTAGCCCATCGGCAGGGACCCCACAAGGTTGAGCGGAGCCCTTCAGGGGTCGAACGGTTGTCCACTCCGGACGGGCGGTCGGGCAGCGTCGCCCCCGCAAATCGGATGATTTCTGGCTCTGCAGCGGGACTGGACGGGCCCTTGCGCGGCCGGTGACCGCCCGCGAGCGCCTCGGCGCCCGAGCGGCGTCAGTGGATGTGGATGGGCGTGCCGCGGGGCGCGAGCCGGTACAGCCGCGCGATGTCGCGGTTGCGCAGGCGGATGCAGCCGTGCGACGGCCGCCCCGGGATGAGGCCCGGCTGGTTCGTCCCGTGCAGGCCGACGACGCCGCCCCCGGGCCAGTCGGACAGCGTGGGCGCGTACGCGCTCGTGCCGATGGCGTGCGTGCCGTAGACGGGCGCGCCGCGGACCTTGAACTTCTCGCGGATGTAGAAGTGCCCGGCGGGCGTCGGCGTCGCCGACTTGCCGATGCCGATGCGGGCAGTGAAGACGACCTTGCCGCGGTCGTAGAGCGTCGCGCGCAGGCGGCGGCGGTCGATGTCGAGCATCTTCCGCACGACGGTCGTCTGCGTCAGCGCGTCCTGCGGGACCCAGCCGGTGCGGCCGTTCGGGCGCTTCGGCAGGCGCACCTTCATCCAGGCACGGCCCTGCGGGTCGACCCACCGCGAGAGCACGAGGTAGACCTCGGGGAAGCTGTCCTCGGTGAGGAGCTGCAGCCGGCCGGCCGCGCGCGCGTCGGTCGCCGGCCGTGAGCGGACGACCGCGCGGCGAGTGGGATAGGACCAGCGGGTCTCGAGGCGCTCGTCCGACAGCGGCTGGGCGTCCGGCGGGCTGGCCGACGGGACCGAGGCCGGCGTGCCCTGCTGGGCATGCGCCGAGGTGCCCGCCAGGCCGCCGAGGGCGACCACGGCAGCGACGATCTTCAGGATGCGGCGCCCGCCCGTCATGCGCATGAGGATAGACACATACCCCGGGTGGGCGGCAGAGTGAACGCGATCAGCGGAGCGTCAGCGCGCCGAACGGCGCGCGGCGCGCGCGCACGAGGCGGCGGCGCGGCTGCGCTTCGTCGCCTTCGCGCCGGTGGCCCGGGCGCGGGCGGCGGAGGCGCGGGAGGCGCCCTTGCAGCGCTTGGCGACGGTGGCCTTGGCGCGGGCCTTGGCCGGCTTGGCCACGCTGGTGGCGGTGGCCGCCGCGACGGCCTGCGCCGCGGGCGCCGCGTCGCGCTGGACGGCGCCGAAGTCGGTCGTGTAGGTCGCGCCCCACGTGGTGTCGCCGGGGGTGCCGAGGACGACGCCGAGGCCGATCTCGGTGTACTCGCGGGTGAGGACGTTCGCGCGGTGGCCGGGGCTCGCCATCCACGCGGCGACGATGCTGCGCGGCGTCGCGAGCTCGCCCTGGCCCCAGGCGATGTTCTCGCCCACGGTCCAGTCGCCGCCCCGCTCGACGTAGCCGGCCGCGACGAGGCGGTCGACGAGTGAGCCGCCGTCGGGCGACTCGTGGGCGAAGAAGTTCTCCGCGACCATGCGGCCCGAGTAGGCGTGCGAGGGCTGGGTGAGCCCGGTCGCCTCGGCCAGCGGGCCCATGCCCTGGGCGCCGCGCTCGCTGTTGAGGAGGCAGAGGGTGGCCTGACCGACCTGGGTCAGGTTGCCGGCGTCCGGAACGACGTCGGCGCCGGCGCAGTCAGCCGCCTGAGCGCCTGCGGGGGTGGCAAGCGCGACGGTGGCGAGGGTGACCACCAGGGTGACGACGCGGCGGGGCGAGAACATGCCCCCTGCATCGGGCTGCGCCCCCCTCCGCCTTCACCGAATCGCTCAAGGCTGGACGTTTGTCCGTCCCCCTTCCGTCCAGCCCGCGGCGATCGTGTCGAACAGCGCGAACGCCCGCTCGCGGTGGTCGTCCTCCTCGGCGAGCAGCCGCGCCTTCAGCGCCTCGGGATCGATGCCCTGGCGCTCGAGCGACTCGCGGCCGCTGGCGATCCACATGTCGAGGATCTCCGGCGTCACCTCGGGATGGAACTGCAGGCCGACGCTGTTGCCGAGCCGGAAGGCCTGGGCGGCGGCAGGCGTGCGCGCGAGCCGCTCGGCGCCCTCGGGGAACGCGAACGTGTCCGAGTGCCACACGAGCCAGGGCCCGGGCGCGATCGCGCCGCCGTCGAGCGTCTCGAGCTCGAGCCAGCCGATCTCGTCGCGGTCGGCCCGGCGGACCTCGGCGCCGAGCGCGGCGGCGAGCGCCTGCCCGCCGAAGCAGATGCCGAGGACGGGGACGCCGGCCTCGTGCGCGCTGCGCAGGAAGTCGATCTGCTGGCCGATCCACTCGTGCGACGAGGCGTGCACGGAGGACTCCGAGCCCAGTGGGGCGATGAGCCCGTACTCGCCCGGGTCCGGCCACGTCTCGAGCTCGGGGACGCGCAGGACGACGACCTCATGGCCGCGCGAGCGCGCCCACTCGGCGAGCAGGCCGGCGGGGGCTTCGGGTTCCTGTTCGACGATCGCGATCTTCACGCCCATGATCCTGTCATGACAGGTTGGTCCCGTGCACGCTCACGCCACCAGCACCCCGGCCGCATCGTCCTCGCCGGCGCGGGCGGCCAGCCCGGCGTAGCGGCCGCCGAGGGCGACCAGATCGGCGTGCGTGCCCCGCTCGACGATGCGACCGCCGTCGAGGACGACGATCTCGTCGGCGTTGCGGACGGTCGACAGGCGGTGCGCGATGGCGATCGTCGTGCGGCCCTCCGACAGCGCGTCCAGCGCGGCCTGCACCGCGCGCTCGGTCTCGTTGTCCAGCGCGCTCGTCGCCTCGTCGAGGACGAGCACCGGCGGGTTGCGCAGGATCGTGCGGGCGATCGCGATGCGCTGCTTCTCGCCGCCGGAGAAGCGATAGCCGCGCTCCCCCACCACCGTGTCGTAGCCGTCCGGCAGCGACGCGACGAGGTCGTGGATCTGGGCGGCGCGCGCGGCGGCCTCGAGCTCCTCGTCGCCGGCGTCGGGCTTGGCGAAGCGCAGGTTGTCGCGGATGCTCGCGTGGAAGAGGTACGTCTCCTGGGACACGAGCCCGACCGTGCGCGAGAGCGCCGCGAACGACAGGTCGCGAACGTCGACGCCGTCGATGGTCACGCGCCCCGCCGTCGTGTCGTACAGCCGCGCGACGAGGTAGCCGAGCGTCGTCTTGCCCGACCCCGTCTCCCCCACGATCGCCACGCGCGCGCCCGGCGGCACGTCGACGTCGACGTCGCGCAGGGTCGGCGGCCCCTCCTCGGGGTCGTAGGCGAAGCCGACGCGCTCGAAGCGCACCGCGCCGCGGATGCGGTCGGGGTCGAGCTCGACGGCGTCCCGGCGCTCGGCGATGTCGACGGGCAGGTCGAGATACTCGAAGATCCGGTGGAAGAGGGCCAGCGAGGTCTGGAGGTCGATGCCGACGTTGAGCAGCGAGAGGATCGGGAAGAGCAGGCGCGTCTGGAGCGTCGTGAACGCGACGACGGTGCCGATCGAGATCGCCGTCCCGCCCGCGGCGATGCTCTGCCCGGCGAACCAGTAGACGAACGCGGGCATGATCGCGAAGGTCATCTGGACGGTCGCCATCCGCCAGCGGCCGGCCATGCGCGAGCGCACCTCGAGGTCCGCGAGCTGCGCCGACTCGGCCTGGAAGCGATCGGCGAGCTCGGGCGAGCGGCCCATCGTCTTGCCGAGCAGGATGCCGCTCACGCTGAGCGACTCCTCGACGAGCGAGGACATGTCGGCCAGGCGTCCCTGGCGCTCGCCGGTGATGCGCTTGCGCTCGCGGCCGACGCGGCGCGTGATCCAGACGAAGAGCGGCAGGACCGCGAGCGAGAACGCGGCCAGGCGCCAGTCGAGCGCGATCATCGCGACGATCGTCGCGGCGACGGTCGTGATGTTCGAGACGATCGACGTGGCGGTGCTCGTCACGACGTTCTGCACGCCGCCGATGTCGTTGGCGATGCGCGACTGGACCTCGCCGGTGCGCGTGCGGGTGAAGAAGGCCAGCGACAGGCGCTGGAGGTGGCGGTAGACCGAGGTGCGCAGGTCGTGCATCACGCGCTGGCCCACGACGTTGGAGAGCCACGTCTGCGCGACGCCGAGCGCGCCGGTGACGATCGAGACGGCGATCATGCCGAGCACGAGCCAGGTCAGCAGCCGGGTGTCGCGCTGCGGGATCGCGACGTCGAGCACCTCGCGCAGGAGGAACGGCGATGCCATGCCGAGCCCGGCGGAGACGACGATGAGGCCGAGGACAGCGCCGAGCCGCCGGCGGTAGGGCCGGAAGAGGCGCGCGATGCGGCGCAGGTCTCGGGGGCGCTCGGTCTCCGTCACGTCTTTCAGTGTAGCGCTCAATAGTTGAGTGTCTCAACTATCTCGGCGCGGGCCGGCCCGGCGCCTGCGACGTCGGCGAGGACCTCGCCCAGCCGGCCCGCGATCGCCGGCCACGACCATCGCTCGAGCGCCGCGCGGCGCGCCAGCAGGCCACGGCGGCGGCGCTCTTCCGGCCGGTCGATCGCCTCCACCAGCGCCGCGGCGAGGGCTGCCTCGTCGTCGGGCTCCACGAGCCACCCGGTCGCGCCGTCCTCGACGATCTCCCCCGGCCCGAAGCGGTCCACCGCGATCGCGGGCAGGCCGCACGCCATCCCCTCGACGAGCACGAGGCCGAACTGCTCGCGCACGGAGGCGAGCACGGTCGCGTCGGACGCCCGCAGGAAGGCGGGAAGCGTGTCGTGCTCGTGCCAGCCGGCCAGGAAGACGTCGCGGGCGCCGCTGGCCGCCACGGCGTCCCACGGGTGCTCGTCCTCCCACTCGCCCGGGTGCCCGCCGAGCAGCACGAGCGACGCGCGCGCCGACGCCTCCCGCTGGGCCCGCGCGAACGCGCGGACCAGCAGGCCGAGGCGCTTGACCTCGGTGAAGCGGCTGACGCTCAGCAGCACCGGCCCGGTCGGCAGCGGGGCGATGTCGGCGTCGGTGTACGCCACCGAGCCCTCGTCGCCGCCGGGGCGCCACCCGCGCGGCGCCTGCACCAGATGGCGGCGCCAGTGCGCGGCCCGGTCGATCGCGGCCGGCGCGAAGCCCTCGGGATCGAAGCCGTTGGG
>JAXDHC010000247.1:0-3104 GCA_034664705.1 Solirubrobacteraceae bacterium | reverse complement strand
CCCCGACCCCGTGCAGCCCGGCACGGTGTAGCGCGCTCGTCCCGGCCGCGCGCGACCGCGCGCGGCCGGTCTGCCGGAGAACCGCGCGGTCTGAAACGCGCCGCCCTGGGGAACCAGAGCAGCGTTGATCGAGACTCAGAACGAGTTCGGCGACGTCAACCGGGTCTACCTGGCCGTGGCGGCGGCCGTGGTCGTCGTCATCTGGCTCGCCTTCGCGGTGGCCATCGTGCGCTTTCGCGCGCGGCGCGGGCACGCGCCGCGGCCGACGCGCGACCGCAACGGGCTGGAGATCGCCATCGCGGCGCTGCTGGCGTGCGTCGTCGCGGGCCTCGTCGTCGTGACGTTCAGCGCCAACGCGCGCGAGACCGAGAACGGCGACCCCGTCCGGTTCCGCGTCGAGGCGCTGGCGTACAAGTGGGGGTGGCGGTTCACCTACCCGTCGCTGCCCGGTGTGGTGGACCGCACGACCGACCGGCGGCCGCCGATCCTGCACGTCCCGGCCGGCGCGACCGTCCAGGTCACGCTGCGCACCCAGGACGTCACGCACGCGTTCTGGGTGCCGGCCGTGCGGTACAAGAGCGACGCGTGGCCGGGCGACGTGCACCGCTTCCGGCTCGTGTTTCCGCCCGGCGACCACCTGAGCGGGCACTGCGCGCAGTACTGCGGGCTGCGCCACAGCGACATGGGCTTCACGGTGCACGCGATGCCGGCGGCCGCATTCCGCGCGTGGTCGCGCCGGGCGACGGGGCGGCGGGCGTGAGCGCCGTCGCGCGCGAGCCCTACGCACCGGTCCGCGGGCTCACCGGCGCGCTGTTCGCGACGGACCACAAGTCGGTCGCCGTGCGGACGTTCGCGACCGGCTTCCTGTTCTTCCTCGCCGGCGGCGTGCTCGCCCTGCTCATGCGCACCGAGCTCGCCGCGCCCGGGATGCAGGTCACCTCGCGCGGCGGCTACAACCAAATGTTCTCCATGCACGGCTCGACGATGATCTACCTCTTCGTCACGCCGTTCGCGCTGGCGCTGGGGACGTACTTCGTGCCGTTGCAGGTCGGCGCCGCGGAGATCGCCGGGCCGCGGGTGAACCTGCTCGGCTACTGGGCCTACGCGCTCGGCGGGCTCGTCATGTGGGCGAGCTGGTTCCCGCGCAACGGCGCCGGGGCGGCGGGCTGGACGGCCGAGTTCCCGATGTCGGACTCGGTGAACCTGCCGGGCACCGGGATGGACCTGTGGATCGTCGGCGTGTCGCTCGCGACGGCCGGCGCGATCGCGCTCGCCGGCTGCCAGCTCGCCACGATCGTCGCCCGGCGCGCCCCCGGGATGACGCTGCTGCGCATGCCGGTCTTCACGTGGGCGATGCTCGCGACGTGCGTGATGACGGTGGCGACGTTCCCGTCGCTGCTCTTCGCCATGGGCGGCCTGCTGCTGTCGCGTCACGGCGTCGAGGTCTACCCGGGCGCGGGCGGCGCGGCGGCCTACCAGCACCTCTTCTGGTTCTACGGACACCCCGTCGTCTACACGATGTTCTTCCCGTTCGTCGGGGCGGCGCTCGAGGCGATCGCGACGTTCTCGGGGCGCCGCGTGTTCGGCTACAAGGGCGTCGCGCTGTCGCTGCTCGTCTTCGCGGCGCTGTCGAGCGCCGTGTGGGGCCATCACATGTTCACGACCGGGCAGGTCTCGAACCTCTACTTCTCGCTGACCTCGCACATGCTCGCCGTCCCCGCCGGCCTGGAGTACGTCGCGGCGGTCGGCACGCTGATCGGCGGCGCGCTCGTGCTCCGCACGCCGATGCTCTTCGCGATCGGCTTCTTCGTGCAGTTCCTCATCGGTGGGGTGACCGGCATCTACGTCGCCTCGCCGCCGCTGGACTACCACGTGCACGACTCCTACTACGTCGTCGCGCACTTCCACTACACGCTGTTCGCGGGCAGCGTCTTCGGGCTGTTCGCCGCCGTGTACTACTGGTGGCCGAAGGTGACGGGGTTCATGCTGCGGGAGCGGCTCGGGCAGGCGCACTTCTGGCTGCTCGTCGTCGGCACGAACGTGACCTTCTTCCCGATGTTCGTGCTGGGCTACGACGGCATGGCGCGCCGGATCGCCGACTACAGCGCCGCCGAGGGCTGGCAGACCGGCAACCTGCTCTCGACGATCGGGGCGTACGTGATCGCGCTGGGCATGCTCGTCTTCGCGGCGAACGTGCTGCTGTCGTGGCTGGCCGCGCGGCCGGCCGGGCCCGATCCGTGGGGCGGGCAGACGCTCGAGTGGGCCACGAGCTCGCCGCCGCCGCGGCACAACTTCCCCGGTCCGCTGCCGCCGATCCGCTCGGCGGAGCCGCTGCTCGACGAGCGCGGCGTGCCGGAGGCCTCGCGGTGAAGGGGCGTGAGGGCGCGGCCGTCGTGGCGTTCTGGGCGCTGCTCAACCTCGCGCTGTCGAGCCTGATGTTCGTCTTCACGACCGACCTGATGTCACACGCCGTCTACTGGGGCGCCGTCGCGCTGACGTTCGCGCTCGCCGCCGCCGCGTGGGCGTCGCGGGAGCCCCCGCGGCGGCGCGTGCCCGAGGCCAGCGCGGGGACGTTCGTGCTCGCCGTCGCGATCGCGTTCCTCGCGCTCGGCGCCGGGATCGGCCTCTGGGCGGCGCTGATCGGCGCGGACCTGCTCCTCGTCGCGCTCGTCCTGCTCGCGGCGGAGCGGCGCGCGTGACCGGCTCGGCGCTGCTCCTCGTCGAGCTCGGAGCGGCGGCGATCGCGTACGCGGCGGGCACCGGGCGCGTGCGCCGCTGGCCTGCGGCGCGCACCGCGGCGTTCATGGCCGCGCTCGTCGCGATCGGCCTGGCGCTCGTCGCGCTCGACGGCGCCGCCCACCGCACGCTGACCGCGCACATGGTCCAGCACCTGCTCCTCGCGTTCGTCGCCGCGCCGCTCCTCGTCGCCGGGTCGCCGCTGGCCCTGGCGCTGCGCGCCACCGGGGCGCGCGCCCGCCGCGCGCTCGCCGGGCCGGCGCTCGCCCATCCCGTCGTGGGCTGGATCGCCCTGCCCGCCACGATGGCCGTGACCCACTTCAGCGGCATCTACCAGGCGGCGCTCGAGCGCCCCGTCGTCCCCGCCG
>JAXDHC010000246.1:0-5997 GCA_034664705.1 Solirubrobacteraceae bacterium | reverse complement strand
CCGGTCGGCGCCGAGGCGCTTGGCGGCGAGCACCGCGCACAGCCCGACGGCGCCGTCACCGACCACCGCCACGGTGTCCCCCGGCTTGACCCGAGCGCAGACGGCGGCGTGGTGGCCGGTGCCCATCACGTCCGAGAGGGTCAGCAGCGACGGCATGAGCGCGTCGTCCTCGCCGACCGGCAGCGGATACAGGGTGCCGTCGGCGAACGGGATGCGCACCGCCTCGGCCTGCGCCCCGTCCGTGCCCGGGTTGCCGAAGAAGGCGACGTGCACGCAGGCGGTGGGGAGGCCTTCGTGGCAGAACACGCAGGTGCCGTCGGAGGACGCAAACGGCATCACCACGACGTCGCCCTTCTTGATCTTGGTGACCTGCGATCCGACGTCCTCGACGACGCCGATGGCCTCGTGGCCCATGCGGGTGCCGGTCTCGCTGCGCTCCATCTGGTGGTACGGATGCAGATCGCTGCCGCAGATGCAGGCACGGGTGACGCGGATGACCGCGTCGGTTGGGTCGACGATCGTGGCGTCGGGGACGACCTGGACGCGGACGTCGCCGGCGGCGTACATGACGGTTGCTCTCATGCCTTTCAGGCAAGCACCGATTCGCGCGGCTTGAGAGACCCTGTGAATGTGACCCTGGCAGGGTCCCTCAAGCCGCAATGCATGGCTTTACGCTGGTGAGGCGATGGACGCACGCAGCGAGATCCGCGAGTTCCTGACCTCCCGGCGAGCCAGGCTCAAGGCCGCCGACGTCGGCCTGCCCGACTACGGCCCCCGCCGCGTGCCCGGGCTGCGCCGCGAGGAGGTCGCCGTCCTGGCCGGCGTGAGCGTCCCCTACTACACGCGCCTGGAGCGCGGCGATCTGGCCGGCGCGTCCGACAGCGTCCTCGACGCGCTGGCGCGAGCGCTGCAGCTCGACGACGCAGAGCGCGCTCACCTCTTCGACCTCGCCCGTGCCGCCCAGCCGATCGGGCCGCCGCCGCGCCGCCGACCGGCCAAGCACCGCATTCGCCCTTCCGTGCAGCAACTGATGGACGCGCTGACCGGCGCGGCCGCCCACATCGGGAACGACCGCCTCGACATCCTCGGCGCCAATTCGCTCGGCCGCGCCCTGTTCCCCGAGATGTTCGATGCCCAGGAGCGCCCGAACGCCGCGCGCTTCGTGTTCCTCGACCCGCGCGCCCGCGACTTCTACCTCGACTGGGACCGGATCGCGCGCGACGTCGTCGCCACGCTGCGCTCGGCCGCCGGCCGCAACCCCTACGACCGCGACCTCACCGATCTCGTCGGCGAGCTGTCGACCCGCAGCGACGAGTTCCGCCAGCACTGGGCCCGCCACGACGTCCGCCTCCACATCAGCGGCGTCAAGCGCTTCCACCACGCCCAAGTCGGCGACCTGAAGCTCAACTACGAACGCCTCGAAGTCGTCTTCGACACGGGACTGACGATCTTCGCCTACACCGCCGACCCCGGCACGCGCTCGGCCGAGGCCCTGGGCCTGCTCGGCACCCTGGCCGCCACGAGCGCCGCAGAACAAGGGGCGCCGGCGGGCTGACCCGCTCGCTCGCAGGCGACACCGCCACCACAGCACATCGACGTACAAGCACAGCCGTGGTGATCCGCTGAGGCTGCTCGAGGAAACCGACATGCCGTTCAACGACACCACCTCCACCAAGGGGGCGCACGTGAGCACCGAGCGCGCCCATCGCGGCGTGGTGCTGGCGGTGATCCTCGTCGGCTACCTGCTGATCCTCATCGACGTGTCGATCCTGATGGCCGCGCTACCACGGATCAACGCCGACCTCGGGTTCTCGGCGACCGGGCTCTCGTGGGCGCAGAACGCGTACACGCTCACGTTCGGCGGCCTGCTGCTGCTCGGCGCGCGCGTCGGCGACCTGCTCGGCCGGCGGCGCGCCTTCATGCTCGGCATCGCCGTGTTCACGGCGGCGTCGCTCGCCGTGGGCCTGGCGCAATCGCCGGCGTGGATGATCGCGGCGCGCGCCGTGCAGGGCATCGGTGCCGCCACGCTTGCGCCGTCGACGCTGGCGCTGTTGTCGGCGAGCTTCCCCGAAGGACGTCAGCGGACGCGGGCGATGGCCGCCTATGGTGCGTTGGCCGGCATCGGCACGAGCTTCGGCCTGGTCGTCGGCGGTGTGCTGACCGAGACGCTGTCCTGGCGCTACGGGTTCTTCCTCAACGTCCCCCTCGGCCTCGCCGCGATCCTCGCCGCCCCGCGGCTTCTGGAGGAGACCGACCGGCACGCCGCGCGCCTCGATGTGCCGGGCGCGCTGAGCTCCACGCTCGGCGCGAGCGCGCTGGTGTTCGGGATCGTCCACTCGGCCGACGCCGGATGGACCGCCGGATCGACCGTCGCTGCCCTGGTGGCCGGCGTCGCGCTGCTGGCCGTCTTCGTCGCCAACCAGGCGCGCGCGCAGCAGCCGCTGATGCCGCTGCGGCTGCTCGCCGACCGCGGGCGCGCCGGCGCCTACGCCGCGCGCTTCCTATTCAACGCCGTCCTGGTCAGCTTCTTCTTCTTCATGACCCAGTACCTGCAGGGCGTCAGCGGCGACAGCCCCCTCCAGGCCGGCCTGGCGTTCCTGCCCGTCACCGGCGCCGCCTTCGCCGCCGCCGCGGTGACCTCCCGCACGACCCGACGCGTCAGCAACGACGTGCTCGCCGTCGCGGGCTGCGCGGCCATGCTCATCGGTACGGCGTGGATGAGCCGCGTGTCCGTGGACACCGGCTACCTGCTTGGCATCGGGGTGCCGATGATCGTCTTCGGCATCGGCCAAGGGCTCGGCCTCAGCAGCCTCACCACCGCCGGCATGGCCGGCGTCCAGCCGCGCGACGCCGCCATCGCCGGCGGCCTGGTCAACGTCGCGCACCACCTCGGCGGCGCGCTCGGCCTCGGCGTTCTGGTGACCGTCTTCGACGCCGCCGGCTCGCCGGCCGACGGCGCCCGGGCGCTGCTCGCCGACCGCGTCTCCGCCGCCCTGACCGCCGCCTGCCTGTTCCTCGCGCTCGCGCTCGTCGTGACGCTGGCCACCCGTACGACGCGGCGCGCCACCGCGCCACGGGCAGCGCTCGGCGAGGACTGCGCCGCCACCTGACCGCTCCCACCCCTCGACAAGGACCGACCCACCATGCACATCACCCGCAGCAGCATCGACACACAGAAGGGTCCCGCCGACTGGTTCACCGGCGACGTCTACATCGACGCCGGCGCTGCCGCGGAGGCGACCTCCACGTTCGCGGCGGCGAGCGTCCATTTCACGCCCGGGGCCCGCGCCGCGTGGCACACCCACCCGCACGGGCAGACGATCTTCGTCACCGACGGCGTCGGTCTGTGTCAGCGCGAGGGCGGCCCGGTCGAGGTCATCCGGCCCGGCGACCGCGTGTTCTTCGAGCCCGGCGAGAACCACTGGCACGGAGCCGCCCCCAACCGGTTCATGGTCCACGTCGCCATGCAGCAGACCGACGAGAGCGGCAGCCCGGTCACCTGGGGCGAGCACGTCAGCGACGAGCAGTACAACGTCGCGCCGGCCGCGACGAGCAACGACCAACGGAGGATCTGACCGCATGTCGATCGTCATCGTCGGAGCCGGCCCGAATCTCGGCGCGGCCATCGCACGCCGCTTCGGGCGCGAAGGGATGCCCGTCGGCCTGGTGTCGAGGAACGGGGAGAAGCTCGAACGCCTCGCCGAGGACCTCGGACAAGAAGGGATCACGGCCGACTTCGCGGCGGCCGACATCCGCGACGCGAGCGCCCTCTCATCGGCGATCGGCTCGCTGGCCGACCGCCTCGGCGCGATCGAGGTCCTGGAGTATTCGCCCGTTCCCGCGCGCGAGTACATGCGGCCGGTGCTCGAGACGACCCTCGACGACGTTCGCGCCGCGCTGGAGTTCAGCGTCCTCGGCGCAGTCGCCGCGCTGAGGGCGGTCGTCGAGCCGATGCTCGAACGCGGCTCGGGAACGATCCTGTTCACGACCGGCGGCGCGGCGATCAATCCCAACCCGGCCCGTACGGGTGTGGGGATCTCCTTCGCCGGTGAGGTCGTCTACGCACGGATGCTTCACGACGAACTCGGGGGTCGGGGCATCCATGTCGGGCATACCGCGATCGGCGGCAGCATCGCGCCGGATGGAGACCATCACCCCGACGACGTCGCCGACGTCCTCTGGCGACACCACGCCGAGCGGGGTGAGTTCCAGGTCCTGCTCGGCATCAACTCGTAGATGGATCCGCGCGACGCGATCAGGGGCCTCCAGCGTCCCCTGACCGGGGGCGCACCGACGCAAAGGAGCAAACGCATGGGTGCAGGCAACGAGGATGGGCGCTTCGCGGGCAAGGTCGCGTTCGTCACCGGCGCGGCGAGCGGCATCGGCCGCGCCACGGCGCTGGCGTTCGCGCGCGCGGGCGCCGGCGTGGTCGTCGCCGACGTCGCGGGGGAAGCCAGCCGGGAAACGGCCCGTCTGATCGAGCAAGCCGGGGGCCGGGCGGTCGCCGTGCGGTGTGATGTGACTCGTTCGGAGGATGTGCAGGCGGCGCTCCGCACGGCGGTCGACGCGTTCGGGCGCCTCGACGTCGCCTTCAACAACGCCGGTATCGAGCAAGAGGCCAAGCCGGCGGCCGAGACCACCGAGGAGGAGTGGGACCGGATCCTCGCCATCAACCTCCGCGGCGTGTTCCTGTGCCTGAAGTACGAGATCCCGCTCATGCTCGAGCAGCGCGGCGGCGCGATCGTCAACACCTCCTCGGGCGCCGGCGTCAAGGGGTTCGGCGCCGGCGTCGCGTACGCCGCCTCCAAGTTCGGTGTGGTCGGCCTCACCAAGTCGGCGGCGCTCGACTACGCGGCGTCCAACATCCGGATCAACGCGATCTGCCCCGGGATCATCGACACGGCGATGATGGACCGTTTCAGTGGCGGCACCCCCGAGGGCCGCGCCGGGGTGATCGCCCAAGAGCCGATCGGGCGCATGGGGACTCCCGAGGAGATCGCCGCCGCCGTCGTCTGGCTGTGCTCCGAGGCGGCCGCCTTCGTCGTCGGGCACGCCATGGTCGTCGACGGCGGCCAGACGACCTAGCGAAGCTCTTCGTCGGCTCGTGCCGCTGCGGCCTCGGGCGAAACGGAGCAGTGAGCGGCGCGGTGATCGGCTAGCGCGAAATCGTTATGGCCGCGGCCGGTGCGCCGCTGCGCGCGATCGAGGAAGTTGAGATGGTTCTGGACCGTCTTGGGCGATAGGCCGTCGCCGCCCTTTGCGTGTAGCCAGCGCTCGACCTGTCCGGGTTCGATGCGGTCCATGGGCCGATAGCCGAAGGACGGCGCAAGGTGGCGCCGCAGGTAGCCTCGGTCGTCGGCGATGGTCGTTCGCTTGCGCTCCATGACGTTCTCGAGGTGCGCGACGTAGGCGTCGCCCGCCTCGCCGACGGTGCGCCGCTGACCCTTGGCGACGACGGTCGTCGCGTCCACGAGCCGGCGCAGCTCGCGTTCGGCCTGCGTGCGCGTCAGGCCGTCGGCGTTGCCGGTGCTGCGCTTGAGCCCGATCTTGCGCTTGAAGCGCGTGCTGCCGGCCCACCACGAGCCGTACCAGCTGGCGCCCGCCGCGGTCGACGACGACGTAGAGGCGCCCGGTTCCGTAGGAGCGCTTGGCCACGCCGGACATTGTTCCGGCGGGTTGGGATGCGGCGGACCGGCAAATTGGAACCCTATTGGAACCGTGGCGCCGCTCTGGGGCGCCGGCGACGGCCCGGCGACCACGCGGGAGGAGCGCCTGAACGGGCTCCAAGCGCACGAAAGGCCCCGCAAAACGGAGCCTCTCAGCCGTCAACGGCGGTGCTGTCACCATCGTCGCCAGCGAATAGCGGGGGCGGGATTCGAACCCGCGACCTCCGGGTTATGAGCCCGGCGAGCTACCTGACTGCTCCACCCCGCGGCGTGTACCGCTGAGGATACCAACGGTCACCCGGCCGGGCCGACGTGCGTCCGGAGGGCGAGG
>JAXDHC010000245.1:0-7850 GCA_034664705.1 Solirubrobacteraceae bacterium | reverse complement strand
GCGCAGGTCATCGGCGAGCGCGCCGAGAACCAGCGCTACCTCGAGCGCCGGCGCGCCGGCCGGCGCGAGCCGGGCCGATGGCCCGGCCGGTCGCCGTCGTCACCGGCGCCGCGCGCGGCATCGGGCTGCAGACGGCGCGGCGCCTGGCCGCGACGCACCGCGTCGCCCTGCTCGACCTCGACGGCGAGGGCGCGCGCCGGGCGGCCGAGCGGCTCGGCGGCGACGCGATCGCGGCCGAGTGCGACATCACCGACCCGGCGGCGGTGGCCCGCGCCGTCGGCGAGGTCGTGCAGCGCTGCGGCGGCATCGACGTGGCCATCGCGAACGCCGGCATCGCGACCGCGGGCGCGCTGCGCCACCTCGATCCCGACGTCCTGGCCGCCCAGATCAACGTGAACCTCGTCGGCAGCTGGCGGTTCCTGCACGCGTGCCTGCCCCACGTCGTGGCCCGGCGCGGCTACGTGCTCGGCGTGGCCTCGGCGGCCGCGCTCGTGCCGCCGACGGGCCTGGGCGCGTACGCGGCGAGCAAGGCTGGCTTCGCGCACCTGCTCGACGTCCTGCGCATCGAGGTCGCCCACCTCGGCGTCGACGTCGGCGTCGCCTACTTCTCGTGGATCGACACCGACATGGTCCGCGGCGCGGACGACCACCACCCGGCGTTCGCGCAGCTGCGCCGGGACCTGCGCGGGCCGGCGGGGCGCACGCTGCCGGTCGGCGCGGCGGCCGACGCGCTGGTCGCGGCCGTGCACGAGCGCCGGCGCACGGTCACCGCCCCGCGGTTCGTCCGCGCGGCGGCGCTGCTGCGCGGCGTGATCGGCCCGCTCATCGAGCGCGACGGGCGCCGCCACGCCCGCGCCGTCGACCGGGCGACCGCGGAGATGGTCGCCGACCGCGGCGCCTTCGGCGCCGGGCTGCGCCCGGGCGACCCGGGAGCCGCGGCCGCCGCGCGCTCCGTCGAGCGCTAGTCACCGCACGATCGGGGGGCGCCGTGCGTTGAGGCTCTCAGCAGTTGCCTATATTCCGCCACAGCTCCGGGCACATTGGGTGCCAGGGGGGGTCGTGCCGTGCTGGAAACTGCCGTCTGTGAACTTGACACCGAGGGACGTATTCGCCGCTGGGGAGCCGCGGCGGAGCGCGTCTTCGGCTTCACGGAGGGGCAGGCGGTCGGCGAGCTGCTGCCGATGGTGCCCTTCGACATGCGCGACGAGGTCCGCGCGCGCGTGCGAGAGGCCGCCGGCGGGCGCGCGCACGCCGAGGAGTCGACGGTCTGGTGCCGCGCGGACGGCTCGCCCGTCGAGCTCGCGGTCTCGCTCTCGAGCCTGAACGGCAACGGCTCCGGCCCGATCGTCGCGCTGATCGCGCGCGACATCTCCGACCGCCGGCTCGAGCAGGCCCAGCTCGCCGCCTACGCCAAGGACATCCGCGAGAGCTTCCGTCGCGAGCTGCGCCGCGCCCGCGAGCTCGAGCGCTCCTACTTCGCCACCGTCCGCGCGCTCGCGGCCGCGGTCGAGGCCAAGGACGGCTACACGGGCGCGCACATCCAGCGCGTCCACGAGATCGGATTGCTGCTGGCCAAGACGGTCGCGCCCGAGGAGGTCGGCAACCCGCAGCTCGCCTACGGCTTTCTCCTCCACGACATCGGCAAGCTGATGGTCCCCGACGCCGTGCTCACGAAGCCCGGCCCGCTCACCGACACGGAGTGGTCGCTCATGCGCCGCCATCCCGAGGCGGGCGCCCGGATCCTGTCGGCGGTGCCGTTCCTGGACCGCGCCATCGACGTCGTGCTCCACCATCACGAGCGCTGGGACGGGCGCGGCTATCCGTCGGGCCTCGAGGCCGACGGCATCCCGCTGTGGGCGCGCATCTTCGCCGTGGCCGACACGATCGACGCGATCACGAGCGACCGGCCCTACCGCCGCGGGCGCCCGCTCGAGGAGGCCGTCGACGAGATCGTCGCGCGCGCGGGGACCCAGTTCGACCCGGCCTGCGCCAACGCGGTCGCCGACCTCGACCCCAGCGCGGTCGCCAACCTCGTCACGCCGGGGCGCTGACCCCGTGGCCAAGGTCCTCATCGCCGACGACCAGCCGACCATGCGCCAGCTCGTGCGGCTCACGCTCGAGAGCGGCCAGTTCGAGATCTTCGAGGCCCCCGACGGCGACGCGGCGATCGCGATCGCGCGCCGCGAGATCCCCGACCTGGCGTTCCTGGACTGGACGATGCCCGGGACCACCGGCGTCGACGTGTGCCGGGCGCTGCGCGAGGACCCCGCGACCGCGGGCATGCGCATCGTGATGCTCACCGCCCGCTCGCAGGACGGCGATCGCGCGCACGCGACCGAGATGGGCGCCGACGACTACATCACGAAGCCGTTCTCGCCCATCGCCCTGCTCGAGAAGGTGCGCGACGTGCTGGGGCCCGAGGCGCTGCTGTGAGCCCGCGGTCGAGCCTGACCGTGCGCATGGTGCTGCTCGGGGGCGGGCTCGCGGTGGTCGTCGGCCTGGCGATCGGCGCGCTGCTCCTGACGATCGGCGACATGCGCGCCGCCTCGCGCATGGCGCGCCACTCCGCCCAGGTGACGGCGGCTGCGAACGAGACCGAGAAGCTCCTGCTCGACCTCGAGACCGGCGCGCGCGGGTTCCTCGACACCCGCCGCGAGGACTTCCTGGCTCCCTGGAGCGCCGCGCGGCAGCGGATCCCCGCGGCGACCGCCCGCCTGCGGTCGCTCGCGGCCGACAACCCGCCCCAGCAGGCGCTCGCCGAGCAGATCGGCGCGGGCATGCGCGGCTACCTGGACCGGTACTCGATCCCGCTGATCACGGCCGTCCGCGCCGGGCGCACCCCGCCGTCGGCCACCGAGGGCAAGCGGCGCATGGACGCGGTCCGCGCCCGGTTCGCGCGGTTCGGGGCCGTCGAGCAGGGGCTCTCCGAGCGCCGCCGCGCCGAGTCCGACAGCGCCGCCGCGCGGGCCGTCACGGTCGGCGTCGTCGTGCTCGTGCTCGGCATCGCGCTGCTGCTCGCCTTCGCCGTGTGGCTCGGCCGCCGGATCGCCGCCCCGATCCGGCGCGTCGCGCTCGCCGCCGACCGCCTCGCCGCCGGTGACCTCACCGCCCGCGTCGGCGCGCGCCCCGGTCGCGACGAGCTCGCGCGGCTCGGCGCGTCGTTCGACGCGATGGCCGGCGCGCTGCAGGAGACGCGCGACGAGCTGGACAGCCAGCACACCGAGCTCGGGCTGCAGACCGCCGAGCTCGAGGACCAGCAGCAGCAGCTGTCGTCGGCCAACGACGAGCTGCGCGCGCAGCGCGACGAGCTCGAGCGCACGAGCGCCGCGCTCGCCGAGGAGAGCGAGCGCCAGCGCCTGTTCAGCGCGTTCGCCGACGCCCTGGCCGCCGACGCGACCCTCGAGGGCCGCGCGCGACTCGCGCTGACCGGGATCGCCGACGCGGCGGGCGCTCAGGTCGGCGCGCTGTATGCGGCGGATCCCGACGAGCCGGCGGCCGAGCCCGGCCTGCTCGGCGCGCGCGGCCTGGAGACCGCGGCGCTGGCGCCGCGCATCGGCCCGGGCCATGGCCTGGCGGGTCGCGCGCTCGCCGAGGACCGCGTCCTCGAGGCGGCCCACGGACCGAGCGGCCTGACGGTGCCGGCCTTCGGCGGCGAGGCGGCGGTCCGCTGCGAGCTGCACGTGCCGCTGCGCTACGGCGAGCGGCCCGTGGGCGTCGTCATGCTCGGGTCGCTCGACGACGGCGGCTTCGCCGGCGCGGATCGCGAGGCGCTCGAGCACCTCGCCGACCAGGCCGCGGTCGGACTCAGCAACGCGTTCGCGACGGCGCGCGCGCAGCACCTCGCGAACATCAACCGCGCGGTCCTCGACACGGTCCGCGACGGCATCACGATGACCGACTGCGAGGGCACGATCGTGCTGGCCAACGCGCCGGCCGCCAGGTTGACCGAGGACATCCTCGGCCTGCCGATCGAGGACGCCAAGGACCTGGAGCCGCTCGACGTGGCGGCCCGGATGGCGGACCCCGAGGGTTTCCTCGCCGCGACCGACCTGATCGCCGCCGACCCCGACGAGCCCACGTTCGACGAGCTCGAGGTCGCCGAGTCGGGCCGCGTGTTCGAGCGCTACACCGCGCCCGTCCGCGACGCGTCCGGCGAGCGCCTCGGCCGCACGGCGGTCGTGCGCGAGATCACGGCGGAGCGCCAGGCCGAGCGGCTGAAGAACGAGCTGATGGCCACCGTGTCGCACGAGCTGCGCACGCCGCTGGCGAGCATCGTCGGCTTCACCGAGCTGCTGCTCCTGCGCGACCCCGACCCCGACGTGCGCCGGCAGCACCTCCAGACCGTGCACGGCGAGGCGCGGCGGCTGTCGGACCTGATCGACGACTTCCTCGACCTCCAGCGGATCTCCGAGCGCGGGCGGCTGCCGCTCGAGCGCCGGCCGGTCGACCTGCGCCCGATCGTCGCCGACCAGGCACGCGTCTTCACCGCCCACAGCGCGGCGCACACGCTCGACGTCCGCCTGCCGGACGACCCGCTCGTGGCCGAGGCCGACCCCGAGCGCCTCAAGCAGGTGCTGGCGAACCTGCTCTCCAACGCGATCAAGTACTCGCCGGAGGGCGGGTGCATCGGCGTGGAGGGCTGGCGCCGCAACGGCGTCGTCGGCGTCGCCGTGGAGGATCCGGGCTTCGGCATCCCGCCGGCGGAGCAGCCGCGGGTCTTCGAGCGCTTCTTCCGCGCCCCCGGGGCCACGGAGCGCGCGATCGGCGGCACCGGCCTGGGGCTCGCGCTCGTGCGCGAGATCGTCGAGGCCCATGACGGCCGCATCGACTTCGACAGCGTCGAGGGCAAGGGCTCGCGCTTCTGGTTCGAGCTGCCCGCGGCCGACCCGGCGACCGCGGGCGCCTCGGGCTAGCGGCGGACGGCCAGGGGCCGGGGCGCGGACGCCGCCGGCCGCCGCCGCGCCCGCTAGGGTCCGCCGCCGAGTCATGGCACGCACGACCGGCGCCCGCGAGGACGATGCCGCCCCGCCCGCGACCGCGCTGCAGGACCTGCCCGCGTGGGCGACGACGGGCGTCGGCAGCCTCCCCCACACCTTCCCCGAGCCCGCCGCGGCGCACGCCGTGGGCGAGTACGACGTGCCGTTCTGCCCGCAGCTGCCGCGGCTCGAGGGCGACATGGTGGAGGTCTGGCTCGGCCCGGCCCGCTCGGCTTGGGGTGGCCCCCGGACCGCGACCGCGAGCGCCCCGCCGCGTGGGACGCCTTCGCCGCCGCCCTCGCGCGGCGTCCGCCGACGCACCGCGTGGTCAAGCTCCAGGTCACCGGGCCCGTGACGCTCGCCCGCGCGCTGGAGCCCGACGCGCGCGCGGCGCGCCCGCTCGCGGCCGAGCTCGCGGAGTGGCTGGCCGCCGACGCCGCCGGCCGGATCGCCGTGCTCGCCGCGCTCGGCCTGACCGCCCTCCTGGTGGTCGACGAGCCCGGGCTCGACGGCCGCGACGCGCCGCCCGGCGTGTGGGACCCGCTGCGCGCGGTCGCGCCCGCGTGGGGACTGCACGTCTGCTGCGCGGTCCCCTGGGACCTCGTCGGCCGGGCCGAGCCCGACGTGCTGTCGTTCGACCTCGCCCTCGCCCCCGTCGGCGACCGCGCGGCCGCGGTGCTGGAGCGTCATCTCGCCCGCGGCGCGCGGGTGGCGTGGGGGGTGCTCGCGGCCCATCGCCCCGAGCGGGCCGTCGACGCCGCGTGGCGGCTGGCCACGGCGGTGGCGCGCCTGGGCGGCGACGCGGAGGCGATCGGCGCGCAGAGCCTCCTCACCGCCTCGTGCGGCACCGGCCGCCTCACGCCGCGGCGCGAGGCCGAGGTCACCGCCGCCCTGGCCGAGGTCGCCGCGTCGGCGCGCCGCATGACCGCGCCGCCCGCCGCGACGGCGCTGCGCCGATCGACGTAGCCGGCGGACGCCGCGGGCGTCCCGTCGTCAGCGCCTCACGCGCCGGCGCGCGCGATGCCGTCCGGCCCGGGGGCGACGATTCCGGGCGGTGCAGATCGTGCGTGCGATCGGGGTCCTCGAGCCGGGTGGCGCCCAGCTCAGCGCCCTGCGCCTCAGCCGCACCCTCCGCGCGCACGGCGTCGACTCGCGGATCGTCGCCGGCGACGCGACGCCGGCGGGTCTGGACCTCGCGCGCGCGCACGGCTTCGAGGTCGAGCACTTCGGCGACGTCGGCGACCTGCAGTGGCGGCCGTGCCCCGAGTTCGCGGCGTGGCTCGGCGAGCGCATCGGCGACGCGGACCTCGTGCACGGCCACATGTTCGGCGCATGGTGGGCGGCCGCGACGGCGGCCCCGCCGGACGTGCCGATCGTCGCCAGCGAGCACAACGCGGTCGCGTGGCCGCGCGCGGGGCACGACGACGCCGCGGTCCCGGCCGCGCGGCGCCTGGCCTGCTTCTTCGCCCACGGCCCGGCGACGCGCGCGTGGGCCCGGGGCATCGGGGTGCCGGATGAGCGCGTCGTCGCCGGCGAGTCGCCGATCGAGGGCCTCGACGGCCGGCCGCAGAGCGGGCTCCCGGCGCAGCGGATCACGTTCGCGGGACGCCTGCATCCCGACAAGGGCGCCGACGTGCTCCTCGACGCGCTGGAGCTCGTCGCCGACCCGCCGGCGACGTTCCTGCTCGGCGACGGCGAGCAGCGCGCCGAGCTCGAGCACCGCGTCGCCGCGCTCGGACTGCAGGACGTCGTGCGCTTCTCGGGCTGGCAGCCGCACCCCGAGCGGTTCATCGCGGGCGCGAGCGTCCACGTGGTGCCGTCGCGTCGCGAGGCGTGGTCGCAGAGCGCCGCGCTCGCCATGGGGCTCGGCGTGCCCGTCGTCGGGACGTGCGTGGAGGGCCTGCCGGAGACGCTCGGCGGCCGGCGCGGCATGCTCGTGGCTCCGGAAGACCCCCGCGCGCTGGCCGCCGCGATCGGCGACGTGCTCGCCGGCCGCGGCCACGCCGACCTCGAGGCGGCGCGGGCGTATGCCCGGGAGTTCACTCCCGAGCGGATCGCCGGCCGCTACGCCGCCGTGTACCGGACGCTCGCCGGGCGCGGCGACGCCGCCGCTCGCCCGGCCGCGTGATCCGTCGCTAGAGCTCGATCCCGTTGTCGGCCAGCCACGCCCGGACGACGTCCGGCGGCTTGCCCTTGAACTCCGCGCGGGCCGCGAGGTCGAGCAGCGCGCCCGGCTCCTCGCTCACCTCGTCACGGCGGAACGCGAGGTAGGTCGCCACCGCGCCGGCCATCTGCACCGCGCCGTCCTCCTCCTGGGGGTCGAGGGCCCCGATGCCCTCGGCGATCCGCTGCGCCACCGAGTCCGCCTGGGCGGACGACAGCGGCTCGTCGGCGTCCTCGAAGCGCTCCAGGAGGTCGTCCAGGCCCTCCGAGCCGGTCGGATCGACGACCTGCACCGCGCGGTGGACGACCTGCGCGAGCGTCACGGGCTCGGGCTCTGTCGGCATGCGCTAGCCCTCCCTTCGAGCGATCGCGCGGGCGAGCTCGCCCTTCGTCATCGCCGACCGGCGCGGGATGTCGAGCTCCTTGGCGCGCGCGTACAGCTCCTGCTTCGTCGGGCCCCCGTCCACGCGATCCTCCGACCGCTCGGTGAAGCGGCTCAGCGCCTGTGAGATCGATTGCTGTGAAACCGTCATGCTTGCGGCGTTCCCGCGCCCGCGACCGCTGACACACGGCGATTCAGGGCTCGCACGTCCGGGCAGCGCTGTCGCACGGCCGCCCAGCGCGCGCCGGTCCCGCGGGCGCGGACACGCCGCGTCCCACAGCCATCCGGAGGAGGCCCACCGTGGCACAGAGCATCCGTGAGGTCATGAC
>JAXDHC010000244.1:0-4194 GCA_034664705.1 Solirubrobacteraceae bacterium | reverse complement strand
GTGCGCGCGGCGACCGGTGGGACGCGCCCGTCCTGGCGCTGCGCCCACGTCGCGACGTCGTCGCCGCCGAGCAGCAGCTCGTGCTCCACGGCGCCCCGGCGACGGGTCGTGTTGGCGAAGTCGATGGCCAACGGCTCGCCGAGCCAGTCCCACAGCGGCGGCTCCACGCCGCCAACGATAGTCGTGCGACGACTAACACTCAAATGTTCCGAAACCGTTAGTCAGGGTAGGGCAGCGCGCATGGACCGAGCGCCCGCGACGCGCTCGCGCGCCGCGATGGTGGCGTTGCTGTGCGTCGCCCAGTTCGTCGTCGTCCTCGACGTGACGATCGTCGCGGTGGCGCTGCCCGCGATCCAGCGGGGCCTGGGCTTCGCGACGCCGGACCTGCAGTGGGTCGTCAGCGCCTACACGCTCGCGTTCGCCGGCTTCCTCATCCTCGCCGGACGGCTCGCCGACACGCACGGGCGCCGGCGGGTCCTGGCCGCGGGCCTGGCGCTGTTCGGCGGCGCGTCGCTGGCGTGCGGGCTGAGCGGCGCGCCGGCGGTCCTCGTGGCCGCCCGCGTCGTGCAGGGCCTCGGCGCCGCCGCGGTCGCGCCCGCGGCGCTCGCCACCATCACGGCGACGATCCCCGATGGGCCGGCGCGCCGCCGCGCGCTGGGGGCGTGGACGGCCGCGGCCGCCGGCGGCGGCGCGACCGGGTGGCTGCTCGGCGGCGTCCTCACGCAGGAGCTCGGCTGGCCATGGGTCTTCCTCGTCAACGTGCCGATCGTGCTCGCGGCGGTCGTGCTGCTGCCGGCGATCGTGCCCGAGACGCGCGCCCGCCGAGACGGCCGCCGGCGCCTCGACGTCGCCGGCGCGGCGACCATCACCGCGGCGCTCGCGCTGCTCGTCCTCGGGCTCACCCGTGCCGAGGCCGACGGCCCCGGCTCGCCCCAGGCGCTCGGTGGCGTGGCGCTGGGCGCCGTGCTGCTCGTCGCCTTCGCGCGCATCGAGGCCCGCGCGCCCGACCCGCTGCTGCCCCCGGCCCTGCTGCGCGCCGACGGCCTGCCCACCGCGAACGTGGTCGCCGCGATCCTCACGGCCACGACGTCCGGGCCGCTGCTGCTCTGCGTCCTCGCGCTCGGCGCCGAGGGGCGCTCCCCGACGGAGACCGGGCTCCTGTTCGCGCCGGTCAACCTCGCCGTGATCGCCGGCTCGGTGCTCGGACCGCTCGCGGCGCGGATCCTCGGCCTGCGACACGCGATGGCGGCCGGCCTGGCCGGGGTGGGGGCGGGCACGCTCTGGCTGACCGCGGCCGGCGCCGGCCCGGCGAGCCCGCTCGCGCTCGTGCCGGCGTTCGTCGCGATGGGCCTCGGCCTCGGCTGTGCCGCCGTGGCCTCGACGGCCTCCGGCGTCGCCGCGGCGGGCGCCGCGCACGAGGGCGTGGCCTCCGGCCTGCTGAACACGGCGGCGCAGGTCGGCACCGCGATGGGCGTCGCCGTCCTGATCACGATCGCCGGCGCGGCCGGCGAGCGCGCGGCGTTCGCCGGCGCGGCGGCGCTGGCGCTGACCGGCGCGGTGGCGGTGGCGGCGCGCCGTCAGCCGGCGGGCGCGCGGAGCAGGTCCAGCACCGACACGAGCTCGGGCTGTGTGTCGAGCTCGCCGCGGATCTGATCGCGGATCTCGTCGATGTAGCCGTACGAGAAGACGATGAGGTCGTCCACGCGCTCCGCGTCGAGGTGCTCGGGCGCGACGACCGGCACGTGCGAGCCCGGCGCCACGTAGCCATGGGCGTGCGGGTTGCGATCGACGAGGTAGGCGACGTCGTCCGGGCCGAGGCCGGCGTAGGCGAGCGTCATCACGCCGCGGCCCCCGGCCCCCCAGCCGGCGACCGTGCGGCCGGCGGCGCGGCGCTCCCGGACCCAGCGGCGCAGCGCCTCGTGGCTGCGCTCGACGTCGGCGCCGAAGCCCGCGTAGGTCTCCCAGGCGTCGAAGTCGCGGCCGAGCGTCTCCGCCGGATCGGCCGGGTGCTCGGTGCCCACCGGGGCGGCGACCACGAGCAGCGAGTTGCCGCGGCGCTCCTCCGCGGGGAGGAGCTGGGTCGTGAGGAGCTCGAAGCCCGCGCGCGCGAGCAGCCGCCGGAAGGAGTCGGACGTCAGGTAGATCGAGTGCTCGTGCTCGAAGAGGCAGGTCTCCCGGCGCTCCATGATCTGCTCGAGGTCGTGGACCTCGATGACGAGCACGCCCCGCGTCGGCTCGAGCACCGTGCGCACGGCCTCGAGGAACGGCAGCGGCTCGGGCAGGTGGTCGAAGGTGTAGGTGAGCAGGACGACGTCGGCCGGGCGCATGTCCGCCGGGATCTCGTCGACCGTGTCGGCGCCGAAGAGGCACTGGGCCACGGGGACACCGGCCTCGACCGACGCCGCGCAGAGGTCGGCGGAGGGCTCGAAGCCGAGCACGCGCGCGCCGCGCTCCCTGAAGTGGACGAGCTGGGCGCCGTCGCCGGAGCCGATCTCGAGGACGCGCGCGCCGTCGGCGGAGCCGTAGCGCTCGAGCGTCTCCTCGGCCAGGCGCGCCATGAAGCGCTGGGCGAAGCCCGAGGTCGCGACGCTGTAGCGATAGTCGCGGTAGTAGTCGCTGACGTCGACGTCGTGGCGGGTCTGGGCGGTCCAGCACTCCGGGCACACGGCGACGCGCAGCGGAGCGGCGAACTCGCGCCCGGCCTCGGCGGGGCGGACGAAGTCGTCGGTGAACGGCGCCTCGCCGAGATCGAGGAAGAAGCGCGGCTCGTCGGCGCCGCAGATGCGGCACGTCGGGCGCTCGCGGACGGCGTAGGCGCTCATGCGACGGCCGCCAGGACGCGCGCGCCGGTGACGGCCGGGGTGGTGGCGAGGGCCCCGGCGGCGCGGGCGGCGACGCCCGCGGCGTCGAGGCCGTAGCGCTCCAACAGGTACTCGCGGCTGCCGACCTCGTGCACGAACGTGTCGGGGAAGCCGGCGCGGATGACGCGGCCGGTCCCGGTCTCGGCCGCGATCTCGGCGACGGCGCTGCCGAAGCCGCCGACGGCGCTGTGCTCCTCGAGCGTCAGCACCGTGCCGGTCTGGGCGAGGGCCTCGAGGATCGCGGCGGTGTCGAGCGGCTTCACGGTCCCGAAGTGCAGCACGGCGGCGTCGATGCCGGCCTGCGCCAGGAGGTCGGCGGCGCCCATGGCCTCCGACAGGATGGGGCCGACCGAGGCGATGGTGATGTCGGCGCCCTCGCGGACCGTCACGGCGCGGCCGATCTCGAAGCGCGCGCCGGCGCCCAGCAGCGGCGGCTCGCCGTTCTTGCCGAGGCGGATGTAGACCGGCCCGTCGTGGGCGAGGGCGGCCTCGGTGGCGGCCTCGGCGTCGGCCGGGTCGCACGGCGTGAGGACGGTCATGTTCGGCAGGGCGCGCATCGTGGCGATGTCGTCGATGGCGTGGTGGGTCAGGCCGAGGTACCCGTAGGCGACCCCGCCCCCGGCGCCGACGAGCGTGACGTCGGCGTGGCCGGCCGCGACGTCGACGCGCACCTGGTCGTGGGCGCGCGAGGCGATGAACGGCGCGATCGAGTAGGCGACGGCCTTCTTGCCCGCCTGGGCGAGGCCGGCGGCGACGCCGACCATGGCCTGCTCGGCGATGCCGGCGTTGATGACGCGACCCGGCGCGACGCGCTCGACCCCGTCGAAGACGCCCCAGCCGAGGTCGGCGAGGACGAGGCAGACGCGCTCGTCCTCCGCGGCGATGCGCTCGAGCGCGCTGGCGAATGCGTTCCTCACGCGGCGATCCTTCCCTCGGCGAGCGCGCTCATCACGCGCTCGCGGTCGTGCGGGCGCATGGACTTGTAGTGCGAGTCGAAGCGGCCCTCCATGAAGGAGACGCCGCGGCCCTTGAGCGTGTGCGCGACCACGAGGCGCGGGCGGGCGCCATCGGTGCCGGTCAGGCCGGCGCGCAGCTCGTCGTGGTCGTGGCCGTCGACCTGGACGACGTCCCAGCCCACGGCGTCGAAGCGCGCCTCGAACCGCTCCCAGCGGTCGGGCGCCGAATCGGCCTCGAGGCCCTGGTGGCCGTTGGCGTCGACGATGCCGACGAGGCGGTGCACGCCCAGGCGGCCGGCGAGCGCGGCGGCCTCCGAGACGGAGCCCTCGTCGGTCTCCCCGTCGCCCATCAGGCAGAAGGTGCGCCGGTCGCGTCC
>JAXDHC010000243.1:0-8317 GCA_034664705.1 Solirubrobacteraceae bacterium | reverse complement strand
GGCCGGTGCGAAGAAGGTGATCATCTCGGCGCCTGCCAAGAACGAGGACATCACGGTCGTCCTCGGCGTCAACGACGACCAGTACGACCCGTCCAAGCACGACGTCATCTCGAACGCGTCGTGCACGACGAACTGCCTCGCGCCGTTCGCGAAGGTCGCCCACGAGGCCGTCGGCATCCGCCACGGCCTCATGACGACGATCCACGCGTACACGGCCGACCAGCGCCTGCAGGACGCGCCCCACTCCGACCTGCGCCGCGCTCGCGCCGCCGCGGTGAACCTCGTGCCGACGTCGACCGGCGCCGCGAAGGCCGTCGGCCTCGTGCTGCCCGAGCTCAACGGCAAGCTCCATGGCTTCGCGATCCGCGCGCCCGTGATCACCGGCTCGGTCGTCGACCTCACCTTCGAGGCGTCGCGCGAGACGAGCGTCGAGGAGGTCAACGACGCCTTCCGCACCGCCGCCGGCAGCGACCGCCTCAAGGGGATCCTGAAGTACACCGAGGACCCGATCGTCTCGACCGACATCGTCACCGACCCGCACTCGTCGATCGTCGACGGCCTGCTGACCGCGGTGATCGACGGCACGATGGTCAAGGTCGTCAGCTGGTACGACAACGAGTGGGGCTACTCCAACCGCTGCGTCGACCTGCTGCAGAAGGTGCTGTGAGGACGCTCGACGACCTCGACGTCGACGGTCGGCGCGTCTTCCTGCGCGTCGACTTCAACGTCCCCCTGGAGGACGGGCGGATCACCGACGACGCGCGCATCCGCGCGGCGCTGCCGACCATCGAGGCGCTGCGCGAGCGCGGCGCTCGCCTGCTGCTGGCCGCGCACCTCGGCCGCCCGAAGGACCGCGAGCCCGAGCTGTCGCTGCGCCCGATCGCCGCGCGGCTCGGCGAGCTGCTGGGCGCCGAGGTGCTCCTCGCCGAGGACCTCGAGCACGTGCCCGACGGCGACCTCGTGATGCTCGAGAACGTCCGCTACGAGCCGGGCGAGACGAAGAACGATCCCGAGCTGGCCAAGCGCTACGCGGCGCTCGCCGACGTCTACGTCGACGACGCGTTCGGCGCCGCGCACCGCGCGCACGCCTCGACCGAGGGCATCGCGCGCCTGCTGCCGAGCGCGGCGGGCCTGCTGCTCCAACGCGAGGTGCAGACGCTGACCGGCATCCTCGCGGACCCGCAGCGGCCGCTCGTCGCCATCGTGGGCGGCGCGAAGGTGACCGACAAGATCGGCGTGCTGGAGGCGTTCCTCGAGCGCGCGGACACGATCCTCATCGGCGGAGCGATGTGCTTCCCGTTCTTCGCGGCCCAGGGCCACGACATCGGCGACTCGCTGTGCGAGGTCGAGGGCATCGACCCGGCGCGGCGGATCCTCGAGGTGGCCGGCGACCGGCTCCGCCTGCCCGTCGACCTCGTGGCCGGACGCGCGTTCGCGGCCGACACCGAGCGGCGCGACATCGACGGCGTCGACGTCGCCGAGGGCTGGATGGGCCTCGACGTCGGCCCGCGGACGGCGGCGGCGTACGCCGACGTGATCGCCGGCGCCGGCACGGTCTTCTGGAACGGCCCGATGGGCGCCTTCGAGCTCGAGCCGTTCGCGGCGGGCCCGCGCGCCCTCGCCGCGGGGGTCGCCGCGGCGGAGGGCACGACGGTGGTGGGCGGCGGCGACAGCGCCGCGGCCCACGCGAAGTTCGGCCTCGACGACCGCGTCGATCACCTGTCGACGGGCGGTGGCGCATCGCTCGAGCTGATCGAGGGCAAGACCCTGCCCGGAGTGGAGGTCCTTCAATGATCGCCAGAACGCCGTTCATCGCCGGCAACTGGAAGATGCACAAGACGGTCGCGGAGGCCGAGCAGTACCTCCAGGCGCTCCTGCCGCGCGTGTCGAGCGCGGACGGCGTCGAGGTCGCCGTCTGCACCCCGTTCACGGCGCTCCAGGCGTCGGTCGAATCCACGCGCGGCTCGCGCGTGGAGGTGTACGCCCAGAACATGCACCAGGCGCCCGAGGGAGCCTTCACGGGCGAGATCAGCGCGCCCATGCTCACCGAGCTGGACGTCCACGGCGTCGTTCTCGGGCACTCCGAGCGCCGGCAGTACTTCAACGAGACCGACCGCGCGCTGTCGGAGAAGGTCGCGGCGGCGCTCGGCGCCGGGCTGCGGCCGATCCTGTGCGTCGGCGAGACCGAGGAGGAGCGCGAGCGCGGGGACACCGAGCGCAAGCTGCGCCACCAGGTCCAGACCGGGCTCGAGAAGCTCCCGACCGAGCACCTCGGCGCGATCGCGATCGCCTACGAGCCGATCTGGGCGATCGGCACGGGCCTCACGGCCACGCCGGAGCAGGCGCAGGAGGCGATCGCCTTCGTGCGCGCGCTCGTCGCCGACCGCGACCGCGAGCAGGCCGAGCGCACGCGCATCCTGTACGGCGGCAGCGTGAAGGCCGACAACGCGCCGGAGCTGCTCGCGCTGCCCGACGTCGACGGCGCGCTCGTCGGCGGGGCATCGCTCGAGGTGGAGTCCTTCGCCGCGATCGTCGACGCGGCGGTGCAGGTCGTCCGCTCGTGAGCGAGTCGCCCGTCCCGGCCGTCTGCCTCGTCATCCTCGACGGCTGGGGCCTGGCGGACCCGGGCCCGGGCAACGCGGTCTCCCAGGCCGACACGCCGGTCTTCGACGACCTCTGGGAGCGCTACCCGCACACCGAGCTCACGGCCAAGGGCGAGGCCGTCGGCCTGCCCGAGGGGCAGATGGGCAACAGCGAGGTGGGTCACCTCAACCTCGGCGCCGGCGCCGTCGTCAAGCAGGACCTGACGCGCATCGACGAGGCCGTCGCGGACGGGACGCTCGCCGACAACGACGTCCTCGCCGACGCGATGGCCGACGCGGAGCGCGTGCACCTCATCGGGCTGGTGAGCGACGGCGGCGTGCACTCGGGCTGGAAGCACCTGCGCGCGCTCATCCAGATGGCCGCCGACCGCGGCGTCCCCGACCTCGTGCTGCACGCCTTCACCGACGGGCGCGACACGCTGCCCGACTCCGGTGAGCGGTTCGTCTCGACCGTCGAGGACTGGATGCGCGAGTCCGGCGCCGGGCGGATCGGCAGCGTCGTCGGGCGCTACTTCGCTATGGACCGCGACAACCGCTGGGACCGCGTGCAGAAGGCCTACGACCTGCTCGCCCACGGCCGCGGCGAGCACGAGGCCGGAAGCGCCCCCGAGGCCGTGCGCGCCGCCTACGAGCGCGACGAGACCGACGAGTTCATCGCGCCGACCACGGTCGGCGACGAGGCGCGCATCCGGCCCGGCGACAGCGTGATCGCCTTCAACTTCCGGCCCGACCGCATGCGCGAGATCACCCAAGCGCTCGCCGAGCCGGGCTTCGGCGAGGTGGACCGCGGCGCCGGCGAGCCGGTCGAGCGCTACACGACCCTCACCGAGTACGAGGAGGGCTGGCCCTATCCGGTCGCCTTCCCGCCGGACCGCCCCGACGTGACCCTTCCGCAGGTCATCGCCGCGGGCGGGGGCCGCCAGCTGCACGTGGCCGAGACCGAGAAATACCCGCACGTGACGTACTTCTTCGGCGGCGGCGAGGAGGAGCCCTACGAGGGCGAGCGGCGCGAGCTCGTGCCGTCGCCGCGCGACGTGCCCACCTACGACCACAAGCCCGAGATGAGCGCGCGGGAGGCCGCGGAGGCCTTCGTGTCCGCGTGGGGCGAGGACGAGCCGCGCTTCGGGATCATCAACTTCGCCAACGCCGACATGGTCGGTCACACCGGCGTCATCGAGGCCGCCGTGCGCGCCGTCGAGACCGTCGACGCCTGCCTCGGCGACGTGGTGCGCGCGGTGCAGGAGACCGGTGGCGCGTGCATCATCACCGCCGACCACGGCAACGCGGACCACATGCTCGAGCCCGACGGCTCCCCGAACACGGCGCACTCGCTCAACCCCGTCCCGCTGATCGTCACCGCCGAGGGCGCGACGCTGCGCGACGGCGGCATCCTCGCGGACGTCGCGCCGACCGTGCTGGAGCTGCTCGGGATCGAGCAGCCGGCGGAGATGACCGGCCGCTCGCTGCTGCGCGAGTAGCCGGGCGCCGTGGCGGTCGACGACCCCGACGACCTCTACGGCCTGCCGCTCGACGCCTTCGTGCCCGAGCGTGACGCGCTCGCCAAGCGGCTGCGGGCGGACGGCCGGCGCGAGGAGGCGGGCGAGGTCAAGGCGCTGCGCAAGCCCAGCGTCGCCGCCTGGGCGGTCAACCAGGCGGTCCGCACGCAGCCGAAGGCCGCGCGGGAGCTGTGGGACGCGGGCGACGCGCTGATCGGCGCCCAGGAGGACCTCCTGGCCGGGCGCGGCGACGCGCGCTCGCTGCGCGCGGCGGTCGAGCGCGAGCGGTCGGCGCTCAGCGAGCTCGCCGGCGCCGCGCGGGGCCTGCTGACGAGCGAGGGGCGCGACCTCGGCGACACGACGATCGAGCGGGTGCGCGAGACCCTGCACGCGGCGGCGATCGACCCGTCCGCGCGCGCGGGCGTCCTCCCGGGCCGGGTGACGCGCGAGCTCGCCCACGCCGGGCTCGGCGGGATCGAGGCCGCCACGCCGCCCGCGCCCGCCACTTCCGCGCGCCCCGCGACCCCCGCGCGCGGCGGCGCCGACGGGGCCGAGGAGGCCGGCGGGGCGAAGCGGCGGAAGGCCACGGGCGGGACCGGGGGCGCGAAGGCCCGGGGCGCCAAGGCCGGGGGCGCCAAGGCCGGCCGCGCGAAGGCGGGGGGCGCCGCCAAGCCGGCGGACGACGAGGCCGCCGATCGGCGGGCGCGCGAGGCGGAGCGGGAGCGGGTCGCGGCGGCCGCGCGGGCGGAGCAGGAGCGCGCCGCCGAGGCGGCCCGCCGCGAGGACGAGCGGGCGGCGGCCGCGAACGCCGAGCGCCGGCGCCGCGAGGCCGCCCGCCGGCGCGCCGATGCCGAGCGCACGCACCGGGAGGAGCGCCGCGCGCTCGACAAGGCCGAGCGGGCCGCCGAGCGCGCCGAGGCGCGCCTGCGCGAGGCGCAGGCCGCGGCCGACGGGGCCCGCGCCGCGCTCGAGGTGGCGAACGAGCGCGAGCGGGCGGCGTCGGCGGAGCTCGACGCGGCGCGCGAGGCGGAGTCCGGGCGGGACTAGGGCGCGCCGCTGGGCCGCGGCGCCGGCGGGGTCATCGCGGCGTCGAGCCAGCCCGGGAGCTCCGCCACCGTCCGGGGATCGACCTGGTGGCCGGCGTCGCTCTCGCGGTAGGTCACGTCGAGCCCGGCCGCGGTGAGCTGGTCGCGGGCCTGCTGGGCGAACTGCACCGAGATCACCGGGTCCTGGCGGCCATGGGCGATGAACACGGGCAGGCCGGGCCGGCCGAGGTCGGGCTGCCAGCCCTGGACGGTGGGGAGGAAGCCGCTGAGGGCGACGATCCCCGCGGGGGAGGGGCGGCCGCGCCCGAGGCCCACGGCGTAGGCCATCACGGTGCCCTGGGAGAAGCCTCCGATCACGGTGCGCCCCTCCGGCACCCCGAAGGCGTCCGGGATCGCGCCCAGGAGCGCGTCGAGGCGCTGGAGGCTGTCGTGGAACGTGCGCGGCTCGGGAAAGCCGACGCGCGGGACGACGTACCAGTGCCGGCCGCCGGGCGGCAGCGACAGCGGGGCGCCGGGCGTCACGCCGACCAGCCGGCGTTCCGGGTCCAGGAGGTCCAGGAACGGGAAGAGGTCGTTCTCGTCGGCGCCGCGGCCGTGCAGCAGGACGAGCGCGCCCTCGGGCTCGCCGGCGGCCGGGCGGACGCGATGCACCAGCGTGTCGGGGAGCGCGCTCACGGCGCCACCGGCGTGCGCGGGTTCTGCAGCGGCGTCAGGCGCTGCTCGAGCTGCTCGCGCTGGCCCTCGTACTGCGGCGGGAGCCGCAGCGCCGCTCCGAGCGCCTCGGCCGGCTCGTCGTACTCGAAGCCGATGTCGCGGCTGGCGAGCTCGAACAGCACGCCGCTGGGCTCGCGGAAGTAGACGGAGTGGAAGTACTGGCGGTCGATGATGTCCGTCGCGTGCGCGCCGGCGCGCACCGCGCGCTCGCGGAATGCGCGCAGCTCGTCGTCGTCGGCCGCCGACCACGCGACGTGGTGGATCGTCCCGGCGCTCGTGCGCCCGCGACCGGGCGGCGCCTCGTAGGCCAGCTCGGCGCGGCGCGTGCGCCCCGCCAGCCGCCAGCGCTCGCCGTCCTCGCGCACGAACCCGAGCGCCTCGAGCAGCGGCGCGCTGCGCTGCGGCGCGGACGCGTAGGCCCGCACGCCGTGGAAGCCCTGGAGCGCGTGCTCCGGCGGGACGTCGGTCGCGTGCGCGGCGAGCGGCGCGTCGGGGACGTCGGCCGTGAGCAGCTCGTGGCGCAGGCCCTCGAAGTCCTCGAAGCGCAGCGCGGCGCCGTCGCGCTGCGTCGCCGTGCCGGCGTCGGCCAGCCGCCCCGCCCAGAACGCGAGCGCCTCCTCGGAGGCGACCCGCCACTGGATCGTGTGCACCATCCCGTCGCCCGGCACGCCGGGCGCCGCGCCGGGAAACTCGAAGAACGTGAGGATCGACCCGGGCGTGCCGCGCTCGTCGCCGTAGTAGAGGTGGTAGACGTCGGGCTGGTCGAAGTTGACCGTCTTCTTGACGAGGCGCAGGCCCAGCAGGCGCGCGTAGAAGTCGACGTTGCGCGGCGCGTCGCCGGTGATCGCCGTGATGTGGTGGAGCCCCTCGAGCTGCATCGCCGGTCCCTTCCCGTGAGATCGCAGGGCCGAGCCTACGCTTCGCCGCGCCGCGGCGGCCCGCTCGAGCATCCTCGGCGGCGACGTCGTGCGGGCGCCTATACTGGGGGTGGTTGCACACGCAATCACACCGCCCCACTCGCCACGTCGGCGCTGCTACCGTCGTCGCACTCGCAAGGAACCTCGTCCCATGGCCACCACCGCCAAGCCCACTCCCGCCGGCCCCGACGAGGGCCGCCCCGCCGACCGGCTCGACGAGCGCGACCTGCGCGCCTGGCGCGGCATGCTCCGCGTCCACGCCACGCTCACCAAGGCGCTCGACGCCGAGCTGGAGGCCGAGCACGGCCTGCCGCTGAGCTCCTACGAGGTGCTCATGCACCTCCACGACGCCGAGGGCCAGCGGATGCGGATGTCGGACCTGGCGACGACGGTGATCCTGAGCCGCAGCGGGCTCACGCGGCTCGTCGACCGCCTCGAGCGCGACGGGCTCATCGAGCGCCAGTCGTGCCCGAGCGACGCCCGCGGCTCCTTCGCGACGCTCACGCCCGACGGCAGCCGGCGCCTTCAGGCCGCCCGCGCCACACACCTCGCCGGCGTCCGCTCGCTCTTCCTCGATCACTTCGCCGCCGAGGAGCTCGAGGTCCTCGGGGCCGCGTGGGAGCGCCTGCTGCCGGGCGTCGCCCACGCTCCGGGCCCCGGCTGCTCCTGAGGGTCCGCGGCGCGCGGGCCCGCGGCGTTCCGCTCGGGCGTGGACCGCGCCGCCCGCAAGCCGACCACTGCATCGAGTGGTGAGTTCCATGCCGCTGTCCGACATGAGCTCCCCACTCGACCCTCGGCGACGCCCTCCGACGCCCCGGCCGCGGCGCCGACCGCCGGTCTCCCCATCGGCGCGTGCGAAAACTTGACAGGGGCAGACTGAGATTTTTATACTCCGCGCATACACTGCGATTCCCCCCACGAGGAGGTATGTGATGGCGCTTGTCCGCTGGGAGCCGGTCCGGGAGCTCACGTCCCTTCAGAGTGAGATGAACCGGCTGTTCAACACGTTCTTCGACACCCCGTCCACCGGCGCCGCGACCGGCAACGGCGGGGCGCTGCGGCGCTGGGTACCGCCCATGGACCTGGTCGAGACCGACGAGCACTTCGTCCTGCGGGCCGACCTCCCCGGCCTGTCGGAGGAGGACGTGCAGATCGAGCTCGAGGACAACGTCCTCACGGTGGCCGGCGAGCGCAAGGCCGAGCACGAGGAGAAGCGCGAGGGCTACTACCGCATCGAGCGCGCCTTCGGGCAGTTCCGCCGGTCCCTCACGCTGCCCGACGGCGTCGACCCGGAGGGCATCGCCGCCCGGTTCGACAAGGGCGTGCTCGAGGTCCGCGTGCCCAAGCCCGAGCAGCGCAGGCCACGCCGCGTGGCGATCCAGGTCGGCGACGCGCCGGCCGCGGTGGAGGGGCAGCAGACGGCCTGACCGGCCCCGCGCAGCGCCGCGCGTCGTCGCGGCGCATCAAAGCCCAAGGGCCCGCGCCTCGCGCGGGCCCGTGTCGTTCAGCGCTCGCCGCGTGCCGCATGCGCCCGGCGGCGC
>JAXDHC010000242.1:0-3269 GCA_034664705.1 Solirubrobacteraceae bacterium | reverse complement strand
GCCGGCAGCGGCGGGCCGGACATCGACCAGATGAGCACGGCGGCGATCGCCTCGCAGTACGCCGACGAGCTCAGCCATGGCTGGCGCCAGCGGCTGGAGATGCAGATGGTGCTCAGCCAGCGGCCGGCCATCGCAGTTCTCGACGAGCCCACCGCAGGGATGCCGAAGGGCGAGCGTCAGGAGTTCGCCCAGCTGCTGATCGAGCAGCGAGGCCGCACGACGTTCCTGATCGTCGAGCACGACATGGACTTCGTCGAGGCCGTGGCCGACACCGTGAGCTTCATGCACGACGGGCGCGTGACCGCGAGCGGCTCGTTCGCCGAGATCTCGCGGAACCCCACCGTCCGCGAGATCTACCTCGGCGTCAGGCACCGCGACGCCGCGCCGTCGGAGCCCGTCCTGTGATGAGCGTCTTGTCTGCCCTCGGAACGCGATCGAACGTCCAGGGCCCAGCCGACGGCGGCGCTGAGCTCGCGGTCGAGGGGCTCACCGTCCTCCGTGGGCCGCTGCCGGCCGTGCGCGACGTGACGATCGACGTGCCGGCCGCCGGGGCCCTCGGGATCCTCGGGCGCAACGGCGCGGGCAAGACCACGCTGCTCGAGGGGATCATGGGACTGCTGCCGACGACGGGCCGCGTGTCGCTCGCCGGCGACGAGATCGGCGGGATGCCTGCCTGGCGGCGCGCACGGACGGGCCTCGCGCTCGTCCCGCAGGGCCGCCAGCTGCTCGCCGATCTCACGGTCGACGAGAACCTCCGCCTCGCGCGGCTCGAGCCGTGCGGCACCGGTCCCGAGTTCGCGATCGACGAGATGTTCCCCGCCATCGCCAAGCTGCGCAAGCGGAAGGCCGGCTACCTGTCCGGGGGCGAGCAGCAGCAGGTCGCGATCGCGCGAGCGCTGCTGCGGCGCCCGACGGTCATCCTGCTCGACGAGCCGACCGAGGGGCTGGCGCCGTCCGTCATCGACCACATCGCGACGGTGCTGAAGACGCTGCGCGACCGCGGGCTCACCTTCGTCCTCGCCGAGCAGCACCACCACGTCGTGGGCGACCTGTGCACCTCGCTTCTCGTACTGCGTGGCGGTGACGTCGCGGCGTACGAGCGGCAGATCAGCGGCGCGGCGCTCGAGCAGTACAGCAGGACGTTGTAGCCGCTCCGAAGCTATGGGAGGACTCATGGATAGTTACAGTCGGCGTCGTCTGCTCAGTGCCGGCGGGCGAGGGTTGGTCGGGTTGACCGTCGGTGGCGGGCTGCTCGCGGCGTGTGGCGGCGGCGGCGACGATGCCGGCGGTGGCGGTGGCGGTGGCGGTGGCGGTGGCGCGGACAGCGGCAGCGGACCGATCAAGGTCGGCCTGCTCAACGCGCTGTCGGGCGGCCTGTCGATCATCGAGCAGTCGATCCACAACGCCGCGCTCCTCGCGATCGAGGAGGTCAACGCAGCGGGCGGCGTCAACGGCCGCAAGATCCAGGCCATCAGCGAGGACTACGCCTCGGACTTCAGCGTGGTCGTGCAGAAGGCCCAGAAGCTGATCCAGCAGGACAAGGTCGCCGCGGTCTTCGGGTGCTACACGTCGGCCAGCCGGGTCTCGGCCGTGCCCGTGTTCGAGCGCAACGACGCGCTGCTCTTCTACTCGACGTTCTACGAGGGGCTGGAGTGCAGCCCCAACGTCTTCTACGTCGCCGCGGTGCCCACGCAGCAGCTCTTCGACTTCGTCCCGTGGGTGGTCAAGAACCTGGGCAAGCGCGTGTTCATCGTCGGCTCGGACTACCTGTATCCCCGCACGATGAGCACCATCGAGAAGCTGCTCATCGAGGAGAACGGCGGCGCGGTCGTGGACGACCGCTACTTCCCGCTCGGCACCACCGAGTTCGCCTCGGTCATCGCGAGCTTCTCGGACAAGAAGCCCGACGTCGTGCTCTCCAACATGGTCGGCGACTCGATCCCGGCCTTCTACAAGCAGTTCCGCTCGGCGGGCTTCACGGCCGACCGGCTTCCGATCGCGGCGACGGTCACGACGGAGCAGGAGGTCCAGGCGATGGGGCCGCAGGACGCCGCCGGCCACTACATGTCGGCGACGTACTTCCAGTCGCTCGAGAACGCGGCGAACGAGAACTTCGTGAAGGCGTACAAGGCGAAGTTCGGCGCCGACGAGGTCACCAACATGCCGATGGTCGGCATGTACGACGCGGTCCACCTCTTCGCGGAGGCCGCGAAGGGGCTGGAGAAGATCGACACGCAGTCGCTGGCGAAGGCGATGGTCGGCACGACCTTCGCCGATGCGCCGGAGGGCATCCCGGTCGAGGTGCTGCCGAACCACCACATCTCACTGCCGTCGCTCGTCGGCAAGGCCGACGCGAAGGGGCAGTACCAGGTCGTCGAGAACTTCGGCGCACGCAAGCCGGACCCGTTCCCGGCCGCGATCGTGCCCAAGGGCAAGATCCCGAGCTGCCCGACGCCCTTCAAGGAGACGTCGCGGGCCTGACCGCGACCGGTCCGAGAGTCATCGACGATGGACACACTCGTCCAGATCTTGGCCCAGGGGCTGGCGATCGGCGCCGTGTTCCTGCTGGGGGCGCTCGGCCTGATGATCATCTACGGCGTCATGGGCGTCATCAACCTCGCCCATGGCGACTTCGTGATGCTCGGCGCCTACACGATGGCCCTGCTCGCCGGCTCGATCACGCCGTTGGGCGGCATCGTCGCCGCCTTCGTCGTGGTTGCCGCGCTGGGCGTCCTGTTCGACCTGGTCCTGGTGCGGTTCCTGTACCACAAGCCGGTCGCCTCGATGCTCGGCACCTGGGGCCTCGGGATGGTCATCCGACAGGTCGTCATCCTCGTGCTCGGCCCGAACCTCAAGTACGTGGGCGTGCCGATCGGCGGCACGCTGGCGCTCGGGTTCGGGGTGCAGTACTCGGCGTGGCGCGCGGTGCTCGTGGTCGCCTCGGCGCTCCTGGCCGCGGCGGTCGCGCTGCTCATGCTGCGGACGCCCTTCGGGCTGAAGATGCGCGCGGTCATCGCCAACCCCGCCGTCGCGCAGAGCATGGGGCTGCGCGTGGAGCGCGTGAACCGCTGGGCCTTCGCGTTCGGGTGCGGTCTGGCCGGCCTGGCCGGCGCGCTCGTCGCGCCGGTCGCCACCGTCTTCCCGAACATGGGCCTGCGGTACCTCGTCGGCGCGTTCCTGGTCGTGATCCTGTGCGGCCTCGGGAGCATCCGCGCGGCGGTGGGGTGGTCGGTCGCGATCGGGATCGGCACGGCGGCCATCGCGATCCC
>JAXDHC010000241.1:0-8288 GCA_034664705.1 Solirubrobacteraceae bacterium | reverse complement strand
TCGGCCAGGGCATCCTCAACCTCGGCATCTACGACCGCCAGGGCGAGGAGGCGTCGCTGGACGAGATCGGCCGGGAGAACGCCAGGCCCGAGCCGACGGCCGCGAGCTTCACGATCTACGACCGCCGCGACGGCGAGGCGATCGGCACGTCGTCGCTGGTCGGCATCAGTCACCGTCACGCCCGCGCGACCCTCGGCATCCTGCTCGGTGAGCGCCGCGGCGAGGGCCTGGGCACGGAGGCGACCCGGCTGACGCTGGACTGGGCCTTCCACGTCCTCAGCCTGCGCAACGTGTTCCTCACGGTCCTGCCGTGGAACGCCGCGGCGATCCGCGCCTACGAGAACGCCGGCTTCCGCGTGATCGGCCGCCGGCGCGACGCGCTGCGCGCCCACGGCCGGCGCTGGGACGAGGTCTACATGGACGCGGTCCCGGGCGAGTTCACCGGATCGGTCCTCGCCGGCCGCGTCCCCACCGGCGAATAGCTTCACCGCGCGGACGGCGCGCCGGTAGATTCGCGCCATGGACGGCCTGATGATGGATCGCCCCCTGCTGATCCGCGACATCGCCGAACGGGTCGAGCGCCTGTTTCCGAGCCGCGAGATCGTCAGTCGAACCCATGACGGCGTGGAGCGCTCGACCTACGGAGAGGTGGTGGCCCGCGCCCGCCGGCTGGCCTCCTCCCTGCAGCGCCTCGGCATCGGCCCGGGGGACCGGGTCGCCACGTTCGGCTGGAACTCGCGCCGCCACCTCGAGCTCTACCTCGCCGTGCCGTCGATGGGCGCGATCCTCCACACGCTGAACATCCGCCTCTTCGAGGACGACATCCGCTACATCGTCGGCCACGCCGAGGACCGGATCATCTTCCTCGACGCCTCGCTGGCCGACGTCATGCCGCGCTTCGACGGCGTCGAGCGCGAGGTGCTCATGCCCGACGCGGACGGCACGCGCGACGGCGCGCTTCACTACGAGGAGCTCCTCGCCGACGGCGACGAGGGCTTCGAGTTCCCCGACGTCGACGAGCGCAGCGCCGCGGCCATGTGCTACACGAGCGGCACCACTGGCCGCCCCAAGGGCGTGCTCTACTCGCATCGCTCCACGGTGCTCCACTCGCTGGGGGCCAACCAGGCCGACGGCCTCGGGCTGAGCCACCGCGACTCGGTGCTGCCGGTCGTCCCCATGTTCCACGTCAACGCGTGGGGCCTGCCGTACGCGGCGGCGATGACCGGCTCGCGGCTCGTCCTGCCCGGGCCCCGGATGGCGCCCGGCGACCTCGCGGAGCTCATCGCCGAGGAGCGCGTCACCTTCGCCGCCGGGGTGCCGACGATCTGGCAGGGCATGATGCGCCTCGACCCGGCCCCGGACCTCTCGTCGCTGAAGGAGATCGTCTGCGGCGGGTCGGCGGTGCCGGAGGGGCTGATCCGCGGCTTCGACGAGCGCTTCGGCGTACCCATCGTGCAGGCGTGGGGCATGACGGAGACGAGCCCGCTGGCCTCGATCTGCCGCCTCGGCGTCGACGCGCCGGAGGACGGGGACGACCGCTACGCGCTGCGCGCGACGCAGGGCCGCGTCGTCCCGCTCGTGGACTTCCGCATCGACGAGGAGTCGGGCGGCGAGCTGCTCGTGCGCGGCCCCTGGGTCGCCAGCGCCTACTTCGAGGACGACACGCAGAGCGAGAAGTTCACCGACGACGGCTGGCTGCGGACCGGCGACGTCGCGCAGCTCGTGCAGGGCAGCTTCATCAAGCTCGTCGACCGCACGAAGGACCTCGTGAAGTCCGGGGGCGAGTGGATCTCCTCGGTCGAGCTCGAGAACGTCGTCATGGGCCATCCCGACGTCGTGGAGGCGGCGGTCGTCGCGATCCCCGACGACGAGTGGGGCGAGCGGCCGTGCGCGTGCGTCGTCCGGCGCGAGGGCAGCGACCTGGACGCCGACGGCGTGCGCGGGTTCCTGTCCGACCGCGTGGCGAAGTGGTGGGTGCCCGAGCGGATCGAGTTCATCGACGAGGTCCCGAAGACCTCGGTCGGCAAGTTCGACAAGAAGGTCCTGCGCGCGCGGCTCGCCGACGGCGGCGTCAGCGCCTGAGCGGCGCGCCCCCGACGCTCAGTCGAACTTCAGCTCGCGCAGCTTGGCCCAGCGCGGGTCGGGCGGCGCCTCGTGGTGGTGCTCGTCGCCGGCCGTGTTCAGGTTCTCGCCGCACTCGGGGCACAGCCCGGCGCAGTCCGGCGTGCAGATGACCTGGTTGGGCAGCGCGAGCGCGTAGGCGTCGCGCGCCCACGCCTCGACGTCGAGCTGCTGGTCGGTGACGTACGGGCTCTTGAGCTCGTCTCCGCCGCCCGGCTGGTCGATCTCGCGCACGTCGACGGCGACGACCGGCGCGGCGGGCTCGAGGCAGCGCATGCACGGGCCGCTGAGGCCGGCCTCGAAGCGCATCCGCAGGGCGTATCCGCCCGCGGTCATGCGCGAGATGTCGATCGTGACGTCGATGAGCGGGGGCTCGACGGCGTAGCGCTCGCCGGCGAAGTCGTAGTCGCCGAGCGAGACGCCGAGGACCATCCGGCGTCCCTCGCCGGCCGTCAGGCGCAGGCGGCCGAGGTCGAGGATGTCGGTGCGAGCGGCCATGTCCCCGAGGGTAGATCATGGCCCGGTGCTCGCCATGGTCCTCGAGGCCCCCGGCCGTGCGCTGCGTTACGTCGATGACCGCGCCGACCCCGAGCCGGGCCCCGGTGAGGCGCTCGTGGCCGTCCACGCGTGCGGCGTCTGCCGCACGGACCTCCACATCGCCGACGGCGAGCTGCGCGCGCCGCGGCTGCCGCTCGTGCCCGGCCATCAGATCGTCGGGACGGTGCTCGCCGCGGCCGACGACGGCGGGCCGGTCGGCCCCGGCATGCGGGTCGGCATCCCGTGGCTCGCGTGGACGTGCGGCAGGTGCCGCTTCTGCCGCAGCGGTCGCGAGAACCTCTGCGAGCGCGCGCGGTTCACCGGCCTCGACGTCGACGGCGGCTACGCCACCCGCGCCGTCGCCGACACGCGGTACTGCCTCGCCCTGCCCGACGGCTATGGCGACCTCGAGACGGCGCCGCTGCTGTGCGCCGGACTCATCGGCCACCGGGCGCTGCGGATGGCCGGCGACGCCGAGCGGCTCGGCCTCTACGGCTTCGGCGCGTCGGCGCACATCGTCTGCCAGATCGCCCGCCACCAGGGTCGCCGGGTCTTCGCGTTCACCCGCCGCGACGACCACGCGTCGCAGCGCTTCGCGCTCGAGCTCGGATGCGAGTGGGCCGGCGACGCGATGGGGCCGCCCCCCGAGGAGCTCGACGCCGCGATCGTCTTCGCCCCGGCCGGCGCGCTGGTGCCTGCCGCGCTGCGCGCGCTGGCGCCCGGCGGGAGCGTCGTGTGCGCCGGCATCCACATGAGCGACATCCCGTCATTCCCGTACGCCGACCTGTGGCGCGAGCGGTCGATCCGCTCCGTGGCCAACCTCACGCGGGCGGACGCGGCCGAGCTGCTCGCGCTCGCCCCGCGGGTCCCGGTGCGCACGCACGTCACCGCGTACCCGCTGCGGGCGGCCAACGACGCCCTCGACGACCTGCGCGCGGGGCGCCTCGAGGGCGCGGCGGTCCTCGTCGCAGAGGGCGGCGAGGGGGACGGTCTACCGTGATGTCCATGACGGAACCGCGCGTGGAGCTGCTGTTCTGGGACGGCTGTCCCTCGCATCCGCGGGCGCTCGCCGACCTGCGCGCCGCGATGGCGGAGCTCGGGCTGGACCCCGCCACCGTGCTGGTCCGCGAGGTCGACACCGACCAGCGCGCCGAGCGCGAGCGCTTCGTGGGCTCGCCGACGATCCGCATCGACGGCGAGGACGTCGAGCCGCCCGGCGAGGAGCCGGCGGCGCTGACGTGCCGCGTCTACCGCCTGCGCGACGGCCGCTTCTCCCCCGTGCCCGATCCCCTGACCCTGCGCGAGGCGCTGCGCCACGCGATGACGAGGAGTGCCCCATGACGCTTGCGATCGGCGAGGCCGCGCCCGCCTTCGAGCTGCCCGACACCGAGGGCGCGCCGCACGCCCTCGACGGCGCCCCGGCGACGGTCGTCGTCTTCACGTGCAACCACTGCCCGTACGCGCTGGCCTGGCACGACCGCCTGGTCGACGTGGCCCGCGACTACTCCGCCCGCGGGGTGCGCGTCCTCGCGATCAACGCCAACGACGGCGAGCGCTACCCGCGCGACTCCTACCAGGCGATGCAGGAGCGCGTCCGCGCCGACGGCGGCTGGCCGATGCCCTACCTCCACGACGAGACCCAGGAGGTCGCCCGCGCCTACGGGGCGCGCACGACGCCCGACGTCTTCGTCATCGCCCCCGACCGCGCCGTCGCCTACCGCGGCGCCCCCGACGCCGACTCGGGCGACCCGAGCCTCGGCGCCGCGTGGCTGCGCGAGGCGCTCGACGACGTGCTCGAGGGCCGCCCGGTGCGCCGCGCGGAGACGGAGCCGGCGGGCTGCTCGATCAAGTGGCGGAGGTAGGTCGCCGGCGCTTCCGGTGGCGCACCGCGCGGCCGCTCGCGCCGGACGGGCTCGTGGCGCTGCGCGCAGTTGCTCGTGGTGGTGCGCGGCGTCGTCGCTCGGCACCGAGGGGACGGTTCGGATGCCGGTGAGGCCGCGCGGGCGCGAGTGAGCGGCGACGCGCCACGCGATTCAACGAGTGACGAGCCAGGTGCCCCGTAGAGGGCTTGACCCATCACTCGATCCCTGGCGCCGCGCGGGATCTCCTCCCTCGATGCCATCGACCCCGCGGCCGCGCCACCGCCCGGCCACACGCCCTACTGCACCCGCGTCACGAGCTCGCGCTTGAGGACCTTGCCGGTCGCGTTGCGGGGCAGCTGGTCGATGAAGACGATCTCGCGCGGGACCTTGTAGCGGGCGAGGTTCGCCTTGACGTGGTCCTGGAGCGTCTCGGCGGACGGCTCGTGTCCGGGCTGGCAGACCACGAACGCCTTCAGCCGCTCGCCGAACTCCTCGTCGTCGACGCCGACCACGGCGACCTCGCACACGGTCTCGTGGGCGGCGAGGAGGTCCTCGACCTCGCGCGGGAAGACGTTCTCGCCGCCGGAGACGATCATCTCGTCGTCGCGGCCCGCCACGAACAGGCGGCCCTGCTCGTCGAGGCGCCCGAGGTCGCCGGAGGACATGAGGCCGTGGAGGACCTGCTTGCCGCCCCCGCCGGTGTAGCCCTCCATCGCGAGCTCGTTGCCGACGAAGATCCGCCCGATCTCGCCGGGCGCCACCTCGCGGCCCTCGTCGTCGAGGAGCTTCACGACGGTGCCCCGCGGCGGCCGCCCGGCGGTGCCCGGCGCCCCGCGCAGATCCTGCGGGCCGGCGATCGTCGCCCAGGCGACCTCGGTCGAGCCGTAGAGGTTGTAGAGGACGTCGCCGAAGCGGTCCATGACCTCGAGCGCGAGGTCGCCCGGCAGGGCGCTGCCACTCGCCGCGATGACCCGCAGCGCGCTGAGGTCGTGGCGCGCGACGGTTTCGGGCGGCAGCTCGAGCATCCGCTGGAGCATCACCGGGACCACGATCAGCGCCGCGCAGCCCTCCTGCGCGCACGCCCGCAGCGTGTCCTCGGGGTCGAAGCGCCGGCGCAGGACGAGCGTGGTGCCGAGCGCCATCCCGATCGTGAAGTGCACGTAGCCCCACGAGTGGAACAGCGGGGCGGCGATCATCGTCTTCTCCCGCGCGCGCAGCGGGATCATGCTGAACAGCGCCGCCGCCGGGTCCAGCGACTCGGGCTGCTTGCGACGGGCGCCCTTCGGGCTGCCGGTCGTGCCGCTGGTCAGGATGATCACGCGCCCCTTCTCGGGCGGCGGGACGACGTCGGACGGGTCCCCCCGGGCGATCAGGTCGTCCAGGAGCGGGTCCTCGACCGGCTCGCCGGGGTCGTGCCAGGCGACGTAGCGCCGGCGCCCTTCGCCGGCGTCGCGGACGAGGTCGGCGAACTCGGCGTCGTAGACGAGCGCGACGGGCTCCTCGCGCGCGGCGACCTCGGCGAGCTGGGGCGCGGCGAACGCGGTGTTGAGGTGCAGCGCGTGCGCGCCGAGCTTGGACAGCGCGATCGTCGTCTGGAGCCAGCCGCGGTGGTTGCGGCACATGGTCGCCACCGTGTCGCCCTGGCGGACGCCCTCGGCGGCGAGGGCGTGGGCGAGCGCGTTCGTGCGCCGGTGGACCTCCGCGAAGGTCAGCGTCCCGGCCTCGTCGATGACCGCCGGCGCGTCCGGGTAGCGGATCGCGCTGACGGTGTAGCCGGCCGCCGGCGTGGGGCCGAACGCGCGCAGGGCCTTCGCCGCCTGGACCAGCCGGTCGGGTCGCGTGCCGCCCACGACCCCGGCGCGGATCAGCGTGCGCGCGGTGAACAGCTTCAGCAGGACCCGGTCTCGGACGCTCACGCCGCGGAAACCTATACGTCCGGGAGGTCCAGATCAGGGGGCGGCGTGCCGCGCTCGATCAGCGTGCGGATGTCACCGGCCCGACGCGGGTTCAGGAAGACGTGCCGCTGGCCGACGCTCGGCTTCTCGGCGAGCAGGCCCGCGGCGAGCAGCGCCTCGCCGACCGCCTCGGCCAGCGCGCGGTCGTTGCCGGCGAATCCGCGGGCGAGGTGGGCGAACTCGGTGTGGTAGCCGCCCCACTTCCCCATGCCGTCCAGCCGCTGCAGGATCCGCCGCGCCACGCGGCGCGCCGGCTGCGGATCGTCGTGGGGCCGCGCGACGTCGGCCGCGCCGTCCTGCAGCGCGAGCACCGCGTCCTCGTGCTCGGCCAGCGACGCCGGATCGGCCGGCCGCCCGCCGAGCGCCGCGACGCTCGCCGCGACGAGGAGCGGATGCGCCGCTCCGATCGGCGCCCTCAGCTCGCCGGCGTCCTCGACGACGAACGCCGGCACGGCGAGCGCGCGGGCGCGGAGACGGTCGATGCCCTCGACCTGGCCGTCGAAGGCGAGCGGCAGGAGCTCGGCGTCGCCGGGATCGCCGGGGACCTCGAGGACGAGGTGGCCGTCGAAGGCGCCGGCGAGCACGCGGCCCTCGCCGCCGACCTCGACGAGCGCGCCCGTGAGCGCGGCGACGAGCAGCCACGCGCGCTCGGACGCGGCGTGCGGGTCGGCGCGCAGCTCGGCGCTGACCGGCGCGACCCCGCGCAGCGCGCCTCCGGCCGGCCCGGCCGCCACCGCGACGGTCACCGGCTCGCCGTAGCCCGAGCGCGGCTTGCCCAGCTCGCCCGCGCCGCGGCGCAGCTCGTCGGCGAGCAGGACGCGCAGGCGCGCAGCGCTCTCCGGGCCGGCCGTCAGGCCGCCGGCGTCGCGCAGGGCCGCGGCCAGCTCGTCCATGGTCCAAGGCTACGACGCCGGGCCGGACCGTCTCGCCGGCCGCCCGGCGCCGCTAGCCGATCCGCACGCGCACTGCGCGCCGCAGCGTGCGTCGCTGCCCGCGGCTGTCCAGGACCGTCACCGCGACGGTCGCCCGCACCGTCCGCACACGGCGGGCGCGCGCCCGCCTGAGCGTCGCGGCGCCGACGCGCAGCGTGAAGGCGCGGCGGGCCGGCCCGCTCAGCCGGCGGGTGCTCGACGCCAGCCGGGTCCGCGTGAGCCCGAGCCGCCGGGCGGTCGCCCGCGTCACGGTCATCGTCGCCGTGATCCGGCATGCCGACGAGCAGCCCACCGTGAACGCCGCGCGGCCGCGCAGCGGCGACGCCGCGGAGATGCCGGCGGTCGGCCGCGTGGCCGCCTGGGCGGGCGCGGTGCCCTGGCCGGGCTGCGGGGCCGCGGGCGCGCCGCCCTGGGGAGCGGGCTGGGCCCCGGGGGCCGCCGGCTGCGGCGCCGGCGCCGGCTGCGCGCCGGGCGCCGGGGTCCCCGTGCCCGTGCCCGCGGCCGGGGCGGCCGGGGGCGCCGACGCGGGCGCGCCGAAGACCTCGAACTCGGACAGGTCGATGAAGTCGACCCCCGAGTCGGCGGGCTCGACCGGCCCGAGGTTCGACAGCATCGTGACGCGCACGAAGCGCACGTTCGTCGCGGCCGCGTCGGGCGCCACGACGTTCAGCCGCCCGCGGTCGTTGTTGGCGAACGTGTGCTGGAGGGCCGCCGCGAACGTCGTGCCGTCGGCGGAGACCTCGACGCGCAGGTCCTTCGTCGCAGACGTCTCGTCGTCGCCGCACGTGTTCGACGGGTCGACGCCGAACGCGCTGACGTCGACCGCCCGCGGCAGGCGCACCGTCATCGTCGGTGGCTGCCCGGGATGCGGGTTCGTCTCG
>JAXDHC010000240.1:0-3730 GCA_034664705.1 Solirubrobacteraceae bacterium | reverse complement strand
CCGACGACCTCGAGGCGCGCGGCGCGATGATGCTCGCCGCCAGCATGGCGGGCGTCGGCTTCGGCTCCGCGGGCGTCCACATCCCGCACGCCTGCGCGTATCCGATCGCGAGCCTCAAGCACGAGTACCAGCCGCCCGGCTACCCCGACGACCACCCGTTCGTGCCGCACGGCCACTCGGTGATCGTCACGGCGCCCGCCGCCTTCCGGTTCACCTACGAGGCGATGCCCGAGCGCCACCACGAGGTCGCCGCGCTCCTCAACGGGGGGCCGATCGAGAACGCGGGCCCGGACACGCTTCCCGACATCCTGCGCGACCTCATGCGCGACATCGACGCGCCCCGGGGCATCGCCGAGCTCGGATACTCCGAGGACGACGTGCCCACCCTCGTCGAGGGCGCCATGAAGCAGCAGCGGCTGCTCGTGCTCGCGCCGCGCGACGTCTCCGAGCAGGACCTCACGCACATCCTGAACGCGTCAATGACCAACTGGTAGAGGGGAGCGGGACATGCCAGACGACGTCCGGCTGCACATGTTCGAGTGCGGCACGCTGAAGTGCCACCTGGAGAACATCAAGATGAACCAGGGGCTCGGCGAGGAGTACGAGATCCCGGTGCCGTGGTTCCTGATCACACACCCGAAGGGCAACGTCGTGATCGACGGCGGCAACGCGGCCGAGTGCGCCACCGACCCGAAGGGGCACTGGGGCGGGACGACCGAGGTGTACTGGCCGGAGATGACGCCGGAGCAGGCCTGCGTGCCGGCGCTGCAGGCCGCCGGGTTCGATCCCGCCGACGTGCGGTTCATCCTCCAGTCGCATCTGCACCTGGACCACACCGGTGCCGTCGCCGCGATCGATCAGTTCCCGAACGCGAAGGTCGTCGCCACCCGCACCGAGTTCGAGTACGCCCACGCGCCCGACTGGTTCGCCGCGGGCGGCTACATCCAGGCCGACTACAACAAGGACGGCGTGCCGTGGGTGCTGCTCGATGAGAGCGACGACGGCTACGACCTCTACGGCGACGGGGTGATCCGCATGTGGCGCAGCCCGGGCCACGCCCCGGGCCACCAGTCGTTCGAGATCACGCTGCCGAACTCGGGCTCGATGCTCCTGACCGTGGACGCCGCGTACACCACCGACCACTGGGACGAGAAGGCCCTGCCCGGCTTCCTCGCCTCGACGGTCGACACGGTCCGCTCCGTGCGCAAGCTGCACCGCATCGCGGCGCGCTCGGGATCGACCGTCGTCACCGGCCACGACCCCGACGCGTGGCCCGCCTTCAAGCAGTCACCGGAGTTCTACGATTGAGCACCCCGCCCGCCCTCGACAGCCTCACCGGCGATCGCTCGACCCTGACGAGCCGCGCGCTCGACGCGCTGCGCGCCGCGATCGTCGACGGCCGGCTCGCGGCGGGCGAGCGCTACTCGGTGGCGCAGCTGGCCGAGCGCTTCGGCGTCTCCCGCACCCCGGTGCGGGAGGCGCTGCTCGTGCTCGAGCGCCAGGGCGTCGTGCGCTTCGAGCGCAACCGCGGCGTCCGGGTGCTGGAGACGACGGCGCACGACCTCGAGGAGGTCTTCGCCCTGCGGCTCCTGCTCGAGGTGCCGGCGACCCGCCGCGCGTGCGAGCTGCTCGGCGCCAAGGACCACGCGGCGCTGGCCCGCGAGCTCGGCGCCATGGAGGGCCTCGCCCACGAGGGCGACGAGGGCGCGTTCATGGCCCACGACAAGCGCTTCCACGAGATCGTGCTCCAGGGCTCGGGCAACCGGCGCCTCAGCGCGATCGTCAGCCAGCTGCGCGACCACGTCCGCTTCCGCGGCGCCTCGACCGTCGGGCGCAGCCGCGACATGCAGGCGATCCTCGCCGAGCACGTGCTGATCCTCGAGGCGCTTCGGGCCCGCGATCCCGAGGCGGCCGCGCTTGCCATGCGCGAGCACCTGCGCACGACCGGGCGGCTGCTGCTCGCGCAGGAGAGCGCGCCCACCGGCGCCCTCGCGTGGGACCGGATGCTCGGCGACGACGGCTCCGCGCACGCCGCCTGAGGAGGCCGGCGGGAAGGATCGGGCCGCGGGGGCGTCATCAGAGGCGTACTCGTACCCCACTCACATCGGAGGTCCAGCATGTCGAAACGACTCGTGCTGGTCGTGGCAGTGGTGCTTATGGTCGGGATGGTCGTCGGCGTGACGATGGCCGTCGGCCAGGGCTCCAGCGATGACGACTCGCTCACCGCGCGCCTGAGCGGCAGTCAGGAGAGCCCGGCCGGTGACACGGACGGCAAGGGCACGGCCGCCGTCGTCATCGAGGGGCGCAAGGTGTGCCTGGCGCTCGCGTTCGGCAACCTCGACACCGTCGCCGCCGCGCACATCCACAAGGGCGCCCGCGGCAAGAACGGCCCGATCGTCGTCGACCCGAAGTTCTCGGGCGGGCGCTCCGGCGCCGCGAACACGCTCGGACGCTGCGTGACGGTGGCCCAGAGCCTCGCCGCCGACATCAAGCGCAACCCCGGCAACTACTACGCCAACGTGCACACGGCCAAGTTCCCGGCAGGGGCGATTCGCGGACAGCTGTCCCGCCGCTGAGGGTCAGGACCCCCCGAGGAGGCCCCCGCCGATGGATCGGCGGGGGCCTCCGTATCTCCGGGGTGAGGGCCGGCGCCGGGCGGCGTCAGCGGACGGCAGGGCCGCGATGGGCGGCGAACTGCCGGTAGGCGAACAGCAGCAGCATCACGCCGAGCACGGCGCCGATGAGGCCGCCGATGTCGAACATGTCGGTGTCGCCGATGCCGAGCAGGCCGGTGAAGACGAAGAAGCCCACGAGCGAGCCGGCCAGGCCGAGCAGGATCGTGGCGAAGAAGCCCATCGGGTCACGGCCGGGCATCAGGAACCGGCCGAGAAAGCCGGCGACGATGCCGAGGATGATGGCTCCGATCATGGTGAGGCGTCCTTTCCGCGGGGTACGGGGTCCTCTGCCGGAAGTACCCCGATGGCGGCTGCAGGTCACGCCTTGACGCGCGACGGGTCGTCGCGTCAGGGTGCCCGGCGGTGACCCTTCCGCTCGACGGCATCCGCGTCCTCGACCTGAGCCGGCTGCTGCCCGGGCCGTTCTGCTCGCTGCTGCTCGCCGACTTCGGCGCGGACGTGCTCAAGGTGGAGGACACGGGGGTGGGCGACTACCTGCGCTGGTCGCCGCCGGCGTACGAGGGCGTGGAGGCCAGCGCCGCGTCGGCGCTGTTCCTCGCGCTGAACCGCAACAAGCGCTCGATCCGCGTCAACCTCAAGGAGGAGCGCGGCCGCGAGGTGCTCCTGGCCCTCGTCCGCGAAACCGACGTGGTCCTCGAGTCCTTCAGGCCCGGGGTGCTCGACCGCCTCGGCTGCGGCTACGACGCGATGCGCGCGGTCAACCCGGCCATCGTCTACTGCGCGATCTCCGGCTACGGGCAGGACTCGCCGCTGCGCGACCGCCCGGGGCACGACATGAACTACCTCGCGCTCGTCGGCGTCCTCGGGCTGACCGGCGAGCGCGACGGGCCGCCGGTCCAGGCCGCCGGGCAGATCGCCGACCTCGGCGGCGGCGCGCAGATGGCCGCCTTCGCGATCCTCGCGGCCCTGCGGGCGGCCGAGCGCACCGGCGAGGGGCAGGTGGTCGACGTCTCGATGGCCGACGGCGCGCTGTCGTGGCTGACGATGGTGGCGGCGCGCCACCTGGCCGACGGCGTCACGCCGCAGCGGGGCGA
>JAXDHC010000239.1:0-8073 GCA_034664705.1 Solirubrobacteraceae bacterium | reverse complement strand
GCAGGTGCTGCTCGGTGGGGCGCAGGTACTGACCGACGGTGAGGACCTGGACGCCGTGATCGCGCAGGACGCCGAACGTCTCGACGAGCTCGTCGTGGGTCTCGCCGAGTCCGACCATCAGGCCGGACTTCGTCGCCACCTCGTCGCCGCCCATCTCCTTGGCGTTGCGCAGGACCCGGCAGGAGCGCGGGAACTTCGAGCCGCGGCGGGCGACCGGGTACAGGCGCGGCACCACCTCGACGTTGTGGTTGAAGACGTCGGGGCGCTCGGCGATGACCTTGGCCAGGGGCATCTCCTGGCCACGGAAGTCGGGGGTCAGGACCTCGACCTGGCAGGTCGGCGCCTGGCGGCGGATCTGGCGGATGACGCCGACGAACGCGGCGGCGCCGTAGTCCGGCAGATCGTCGCGGTCCACGCTCGTGATCACGGCATGGCGCAGGCCCATCTTGGCCACGCTGCGGGCGACACGCGCGGGCTCGAGCGGGTCGTTCCACGTGGGCTTGCCGGTCTTGACGTTGCAGAAGCCGCAGCGGCGCGTGCACGTGTCGCCGAGGATCATGAACGTCGCGGTGCCGCGCTCCCAGCACTCGCCGACGTTCGGGCACGCGGCCTCCTGGCAGACGGTGTGGAGGTTCTCCGCCCGGATCAGGCTGTTCAGCTCGCGGTAGCGCGCGCTGCCGGGCGCCGGGACCTTGAACCAGGCGGGCTTCCGGGCGCGGAGCGGGAGGACGTCGCTGCCCAGCACCTTGAGGACGTCCATGCCGCCCGGGTTGGCACGGGAGCGGGTCTTGTGCTCGCGAGGGCTCGCGTCGGCGCTCACCCGAAGGAATCTACCGGCTCGCCGGGCGCCGCCCCGCACGAGGCGCCCGCGCGCTACAACCTCGGGTGTGCTCGCGCTCCTCGCCGCCGCCGCCGCCGCCGCCGCCATCGCCGCGCCCCCGCCGCAGGCCGCCGACGCGCTGCGCCCGCCGATCGTCCAGCGCCCGATCCCGTTCGGCGCCGCGCGCCGGCGCGAGATGGCGGCCTACGCGCGCCGCCACTACGGCATCGACGACTACCGGCTGCGCAATCCCCGTGTGATCGTCGAGCACCTCACGGTCACGCCGTCGATCGAGGCGACGTTCAACGTCTTCGCCCCCGACCGGCCGGATCCCGAACTCCACGAGCTGCCCGGCACGTGCTCGCACTTCGTCGTCGGCCGCGACGGCGCCATCGTGCAGTTCGTGGCGCTGTCGATCATGTGCCGGCACACGGTCGGCCTGAACGACACGGCGATCGGCATCGAGCACGTCGGCGGCCGCGACGCCGACGTGCTCGGCAACCCGCGCCAGCTGCGCGCGTCGCTGCGGCTGACGCGCTGGCTGCGCTGCCGCTACGGCATCGCCGTGCGCGACGTCATCGGCCACAACGAGAGCCTGTCCTCGCCCTACCACCGCGAGCGCGTCGCCCGCCTGCGCCGCCAGACCCACGGCGACTGGCGCGCCGCGTCGATGCGCCGCTACCGGGCGAGGCAGACCGCGCTCTCGTGCCCGCCGGGCACGGGCGCGAGCGCCGCTTCGAGCCGGGCGGGCGACACGAGCCGCTGACGGCGCCCGTGGGCCTCGGCGAAGCGCCAGGCCATGCGCTTGCGGAAGCACGCGAGGTGCGGCCCCGCGTCGGGCGCCTCGGCGGCGACCGACGTCATGCGCACGTCGGGCAGCCCGCAGGGGACGATCCACTCGAAGGGGTCCAGCGGGTTGTCGACGTTGACGGCGAAGCCGTGCTTCGCCACGCCCTGGGAGACGTGCAGGCCGATCGAGGCGAGCTTGCGCTCGCCGACCCATACGCCGGTCCAGGCGATGCCCTCGGGCGAGCGCCCGCGGGCGGCGACGCCCTCGTCCGCGAGCGCCGTGACGATCGCGCGCTCGATCGTCGCGACGTACTCCATGACGTCGTCGATGCGCACGATCGGATAGCCGACGAGCTGCCCGGGCCCGTGGTAGGTCACCTTGCCGCCGCGGTCGACGTCGACGATGTCGATGCCCTTCGCGCGGTACCAGTCCTCGCCCATCCCGAGCTCGCCGGCCTCCGAGCGCCGGCCGCGCGTGTAGACGGGCGGGTGCTCGAGCAGCAGGAGCGTGTCCGGGATGGCGTCGGCCTGGCGGGCGGCGCGCACCCGCTCCTGGAGGTCGTGGGCGTCGCGGTAGTCCACGGCGCCGAGATTGACGGTCCACAGCTCGCCGGTCACGAGTCGATGATGGCAGAGCGGGGAAGGTGTCGGGCATGCCGAAGACACTGATCTTCACCAAGCTCGACGACGAGGCCGACGAGATCCTCGACGCGTTCGGGCGCCGTGCGGGCCTGCCGTGCCGCGACGCCGAGGACCGGCGGATCTTCGAGCTCGAGGGCGCGAGCCGCGACGTCGATCCCCTCGAGGAGCTCGAGGAGATCGACCCGTCGTGGCAGGAGCACCTCAGGCTCGAGAACCCGCAGACCTCGGTCGCGGACTAGACGCTCTCCACCCGCCGCCGCACCGCGGTGAGGAACCGGGCGGCGTAGGCGCCGTCGATCGCCCGGTGGTCCCACGACATGCAGAGCATCGTCATGGGGCGGATCGCGATCGCGTCGTTGCCGTCGGCGTCGGTGATCACGACGGCGCGCTTCACGACGGCCTCGAGGTCGAGGATGGCGACCTGCGGCTGGCTGATGATCGGCGTCGCCGCGACCGCCCCGAACTGCCCCGGGTTCGTGATCGTGAACGTGCCCCCGCGCACGTCGTCGGGCGTGAGCGCACGGCCGCGGGCGCGCTGCGCGAGCTCGCGGATGCGCCGGCCGAGGCCCTCGTCTGAGAGGTCCTGCGCGTCGCGGACGACGGGGACGATGAGGCCGTCCTCGCCGAGCGACACCGCGATGCCGAGGTGGACCCCGTCGTGCTGGGTGAACGTGTCGCCCTCCAGCCACGCGTTCAGCGCGGGGAACTCGCGCAGCGCGTCGACGACGCACCGGGCGACGATCGGCAGCGCCGTCGTGCCGATCAGCGCGCGGCGGCGCTCCGCCGCGCTCATGTCGCACTCGACCATCGTCGTGCAGTGCGCGGCGAGCTCGAGCGAGCGCTTCATGTGCTCGCCGATCGACTTGCGCATGCGCGACAGCGGCTCGCCGTGGCCGGTGGGGACCGGCGTCGCGACGCGCGCTTCCGGCTGCGGCGCGGGCCCGGGGGCCGGGGCATCGGGCGCGGCCCGCGGCGCCGGCGCCGGCTCGGGCCGGTAGGGCGACTCGATGTGCAGCGGCGGATCCGGCGCGGCCGGCGCCGCGGCGGCGCCGTGCTCGAGGTGGGCGAGCACGTCCTGCTTGCGCACGCGCCCACCGCGGCCGGTGCCGCGGATCTGCGCGAGGTCGACGTCGTGCTCGGCGGCCATCCGCATGACGACGGGGCTGTAGCGGCGCCGCGCGCGGCCCTCGTCACCATCGGGCGCCGCGACCCCGGGCTCGGGCGCCGGCGCGTCGGTCGAGGGGGCCGGCGTCTCGCCGGTGGCCGCGGCGGCCTCGCTCGTGGGCGGAGCCGACGGCTCGCGCTCGCCGTCGTGCTCGCTGGCGTGCGGCTCGCCTGGACGGGCGTCCGTGGCGATGCGGGCGAGCAGCGTGCCGACCTCGACGGTCGTTCCGACGTCGACGGCGATCTCGGCGAGCCGGCCGGCGGCGGGCGACGGCAGCTCGGTGTCGATCTTGTCGGTGGAGATGTCGCAGACGGGCTCCTCGTACTCGACCCAGTCGCCCACCTGCTTGCGCCATCCGACGATGGTCCCCTCCGACACCGACACGCCCATCTGCGGCATGACGATGTCGACGGTGGCCGTCTCAGTATTCGAGGAGCTCACGGGCGGCCTCCTTGACGCGATCGACGCTGGGCAGCACGGCCTGCTCGAGCGGTGGCGAGAACGGGATCGGGACGTCCGGCGTCGCCACGCGGCGGACCGGGCCGTCGAGGTCCTCGAACGCGCGGTCGGCGATGAGCGCGGCGACCTGCGCGCCGGCGGCGCACGTCTGGTTCGCCTCGTCGAGGACGAGCACCTTGCTCGTCTTGCGCACGGAGGCGAGGATCGCCTCCTCGTCGAGCGGCACGAGCGAGCGCAGGTCGAGCACCTCGACCGAGGCGCCGTCGAGGTCCTCGGTGGCCTCGAGCGCGGTGTGCACCATCGCCCCGTAGGTGACGATCGTCATGTCGGTGCCCTCGCGCGCGACGCGGGCGCGGAACGGCGTCGTGTAGAGCCCCTCGGGGACGTCGCCCTTCACGCGGCGGTACAGGTGCTTGTGCTCGAGGAACACGACCGGGTTGTGGTCGCGCACGGCCCCGATCAGCAGGCCCTTGGCGTCCTCGGCGGTCGAGGGCGCCACGACCTTGAGGCCGGGCGCGTGCATGAACCACGCCTCGGGGTTGCTGGAGTGGAACGGGCCACCGGAGAATCCGCCGCCGCTGGGCAGGCGCACGGTGATGTTCACCGGCAGCCCCTGGCGGTAGTACATCTTCCCGGCGACGCTGACGTGCTGGTCGAAGCCGCCGGTGATGACGTCGGCGAACTGCATCTCGGCTATCGGCCGCAGGCCGACGACGGCCGCCCCGATCGCCGACCCGATGATCCCGGACTCCGCGAGCGGCGTGTCCATCACGCGGGAGGGCCCGAACTCGTCGAGGAAGCCGTCGGTCACCTTGAAGGCGCCGCCGAAGACGCCGATGTCCTCGCCCATGACGAGCACCCGCTCGTCCTGGCGCATCTCCTGGCGCATGGCGTCCGAGATCGCCTGCAGGTAGGTCATCGCCGCCATGTCAGGCACCGCCCCCGCCGCCGGCGTGGCCGCTCCACGGCGCGTTTCCGTCGCCGAGCAGCACGTCCTCCTCGCCCTCGTAGAAGACGCGGTCGGTCGCGGTGGCGGGATCGGGCATCGGCATCGCCAGCGCCTCCTCCGTGGCCGCGTCGATGGTCGCCCGGACGGCCGACCGCACCGCCTCGGTGTCGACGCCGAGGTCGCGCAGCCGCGCCTCCTGGCGGTCGATCGGGTCCTTCTTGCGCCACTCCTCGACCTGCTCCGTGGGCACGTACTTCATGTCGTCGTGCGCGGCGTGGCCGTGCATCCGCATGGTCACCGCCTCGAGCAGCGTGGGGCCCTCGCCCGCCAGCGCGCGCTCGCGCGCCTGGCGCGTGGCCTCGAACATCGCGTCCGCGTCGTTGCCGTCGACGCTGATGCCGGGGAACCCGTAGGCCTGCGCGCGCTCGACGGGGTCGACGGCGAACTGGTGGTGAAGCGGCGTGGAGTAGGCGTACTGGTTGTTCTCGAGGATGAAGATCACCGGCAGGCGCTGGACGCCCGCCCAGTTCATCGCCTCGTGGAAGTCGCCGCGCGACGTCGAGCCGTCGCCGAACCACGTGATGGCGCACCGCGCCTCGCCGCGCAGCTTGAACGCCATCGCCATGCCGGTCGCGACGAGCATCATGTCGGGCAGCATCGAGACCATCCCGACGCAGCCGACGCGGTGGTCGCCGAAGTGCACGTTGCCGTCGCGCCCGCCGGTGATGCCGCCCTCGCGGCCCATGTACTGGCCCAGGATGCGGGCCGGCGTGACGCCGCGGATGAGGTGCGCGGCGAGGTCGCGATGCAGGACGCACAGGCGGTCCTGCGCGGACATCGCGAACGTGGCGCCGGCGGAGACGGCCTCCTGGCCGTAGCCGTCGTAGAAGGAGCCGGGGACCCGGCCCTGGCGGTAGAGGTTCATCGCGCGCTCCTCGATGCCGCGCATGAGCAGCATGTACTTCAGGAGCGCGACGCGATCGTCGAGCGTGAGGTGCTCGGATACGGCGGAGGGGTTCTCGCCCGGCTCGTGCCGGGCGGTGCTCATGGCCATCAGGGTGTCTGTCCCTTTGTGGTCGGGGGCCCGGCGGGATCGCCGCGCGTGGCCCTGTGTCGCGCCGCGGCCGGGGTCTCCGTCCGCCGGCGCGCCTCTCACTCGAAGCGCCGTAACTCTATATCCGGGCTACGCTGGTCCGGGCCATGGGCGACCGGGTGTGGTGGACGCGGCTGCGCTGGCGCCTGCGCGGCGCGACGATGTGGCCCGCCTTCGCGGTCGCGCTGGTCGGCGACGCCGTGCTCCTGCGGCTGCTGCCGATCGCCGGCGACACGGCGCCGGATCCGTTCGCCGCGCTGCTGCTCGCCCTGTTCTTCAACCTCGTCGTGGTCGCGGTCGGCGCCCCGCTCGGGGGCCGCTGGCTGCGCCGCGGGCACCCCGCGCTGCCGAAGGTCATCGCCGACGATCGCGCGGGGACGGCGCTCGTCGGGGCCGTGAGCGTCGCGCTGCTCGCCGCCGGCCTCGCCCATCGCCCGGCGGTGCTGGCCGAGGCGCGCGAGTTCGACGAGCAGGCCGCCACGGCGCGGCAGTTCGTGCTCGAGCGGGCGCCGGCGCGCTTCCGCGCCCATCTCGAGGACATGGACACCCTCAAGCAGGCCGGCGACCTCTATCGAACATGTGTCCCCGGGCCTTCTGCGCGGCGCGCCTTCTGTGTCATCGTCAACACGGACCAGCACCCGCCCGGCGTCACACGGGACGCCGACCAGAGCCCGAACGCGGCGCTGATCGGAACCGGGGAGCTGCGGGTCCGGTGATCGCATGCAGGGAAAACGGAGTTTCGCCGCCGGTGCCGGGGCAGGGACGACGATCGTCGCCGCCGCGGTCGCCTGCGCGCTCGCCCTGGCGGCGCTCATCGCCTTCCACGGCTGGCCGTCGGGCGCCGCGCAGGCCCGCGAGGGCATCGTGCTGCCGGGCGCCGTCGCGGCGAGGACCGACGCGCCGGCCCGCGCATCGCTTCTCGCGCCCACGCCCGCGCCCGCGCCCGCCGCGGGTCGCGGCGCGCGCTCCGGCCGGCGGCGCGCCGCCACGCGTCGATCCGCCCGCGCGCCCCGGCGCGGGCCTGCCGCCGTCGCGTCGCGCCCGGCGCCGCCCCGGCACGTGGCCCGGGCGCCCACCCGCCCGGTCGCGGTGCCGGCGCCCGCCGGCGCGGTCGCGGTGCCGGCGCCCGCCGGCGCGGTCGCGCACGCGCCCGTCCACACGCCGGCCCGCGCGCCGGCGCGGTGGCCCACGGCGCCTGCCCCGGCCACCCGTGCGCCGGCGACGACCGCGCCCGACGTCCCGCCGGCCGCGGCGCCGCCCACGGCGCCCGCCGTCCCCGCGCTTCCCGGGGTCGTGCAGGACGCCGGCACCGCCGCGGGCCCCGTCGTCACCGCCGCCGGCGGCGAGACGGCCGACATGGTGCGCCCGGCGAGCCCGGCCCTCGCCGGCGTCGTGCAGGAGACCACGCGGACCGCCGGCGACGCCGTCGCCGGCGTCGGGCAGACGGTCAGCGGCGCGCTCGCGCCCTGAGCCGCGCCGTCAGAGCGCGAGCGAGATCGGCTGCTCGAGGATCGCCTTGATGCGGCCGAGGAACTGGGCCGCCGGCGCGCCGTAGAGGATGCGGTGGTCGCAGGAGACGGTGAGCGTCATCTGCGACCGGACGGCGACCTGCCCCTCGTGCGCCACCGCGCGCGGAGCGACCCGCCCGACGGCGAGGATCGCCGCCTGCGGCGGGTTCACGACGGCGGTGAAGTGCTCCACGCCGTACATCCCGAGGTTCGTGATCGAGAACGTGCCGCCCGAGAGCTCCGGCGGGCTGATGCGTCCCTCGCGGACCTTCTCGGCCAGCGCCCGCGACTCCGCGGCGATCTGGCCGAGGCCCTTGCGGTCGGCGTCGAAGATCGTCGGCACGACGAGCGTCTCGTCGGCGGCGACCGCCACGCCGATGTTCACGCGGCTGTAGAGCTCGAAGCGCCCGTCGCGGTAGGAGCCGTTGGCCAGCGGAAAATCGCGCAGGGCGATCGCGCTGGCCTTGATGACCATGTCGTTGAACGACGGCACCGGCGTGCCCTGCGCCTCGGAGAGCTCCTTGAGCTGCCCGCGCAGGGCGACGGCGGCCTCCATGTCGACCTCGGTCGACAGCGTGAAGTGCGGGATCGTGGCCTTGGACTCGGCCATCCGCCGGGCGATGAGATGTTGGATCCGCGTGGGCTCGC
>JAXDHC010000238.1:0-8710 GCA_034664705.1 Solirubrobacteraceae bacterium | reverse complement strand
CGTCGCATCGTCGGGCAGCGACGTGAAGACGACGGCGGCGGCCTCGGCGACCTCTCGCGGCGTGTCGCGCCAGCGGACCCCCCGGTCGAGGAGCCACCGGGCCCGCGCTCTCGTCCGCGCCGTGCAGTGGACGACGTACCCGGCGGCCAGCAGGCGCGCCGCCATGTTGCCGCCGATGTGCCCGAGGCCGATGAAGCCGAGCGGGATCCGCGTCGTGGCGGTTCGCACCCCGGGACCGTCCTACCGGAGCACGTCGGAGAGCTCGCGGAGCTCTTGGATGCACGCGCCGAGGTCGCGCTCGGCGTCAGCGTTCAGCCAGCGCCTGACGATGCCGCGGTAGACCTCGAAGGCGTGCGCGCGGTGGTCGTCGATGTGCTCGACCTCGATGGCCACGCCGGCGAACCCGGGATTCGCGTTCAGGTGTTCCGCGACCACCCGGGCGCGTCCGCGCGCCGTGAAGGCCAGGTTGCCCTGCGCGAGCAGGACGAGCGCGACCTCCGGGTGGCCGCGCAGGCGGCCGAGCGACCCGCGCATCCGCCCCAGCGTGATCAGGATCCGCCGGTCGCCGGCCCGCACGGGCGCCGAGACCGGGATCGCGTGCGGCGCGCCGTCGGCCGTCGCGAGGATCGCGATCGCCTCCGAAGGCCACTCTGGAAGGACGGCCGGCGACGGCTGCGACCGACCGTTGTTCGTCGAGGGCGTCATCTGCTCACCTCACTCGGCGTCCGCGCCGCGTGCGTGGAGGCCGTCGATCCACGGTCCGATCGCAGTGTCCGCGGGGCGCGGTCCGACCGCCGGACCGGCCGGGGGCACGTACCGCGCCACCGCCGATCGCGACAGCGGCTCGAATCGGGCCGCCGCGGTGACCGCGACGAGCGCGGTGAGCGCCGGTGCCAGGACGGGAGCCGCATCGCGGGCGTGGACCATCAGCGCCGCGCCGGCGGCCACACCGAGGACGAGGCCGATCACGACCATGGCGAGGCGCGCGATGTCACGGGCGCGCTGGTGGGCGAGATCCGTCGCGATGTCGGACATGAGCGCGGTCCAGGTCGCGGTCGCCGCGGTGGTGAAGACGGCGCGGACGCCGAGCCGTAGCATCGCTCCCGTCTGCAGCCCGGCGGCGAGCGCCCCGAGCGCGATGAGCCAGTCGGCAGTCGTGCTCGACGGCCGCCCATCTACGGCGAGCCACAAGGCGAGGTACACCACGAGGACGCCGGTGACCGAGATCAGGACCCACGTGACCTGTCGGGGCCACAGCTTCCGCGGGGGCCGGCGGAGCACGATCCGGCTCGCGATCAACGCGCCGAGGCCGAATGCCGCCAGCGACACACCGGCCCGGAGCACCGGCGGCCCGGACGCCCCTCCAAGGCCGAGGCCGAGGATGACCATGTTCCCGGTCTGGAACACCGAGTAGACCCGGTCGAGCCCGATCCAGGAGATCGCGTCGAGCGAGCCCATCGCGACGGTGAGGGCGATCAGAAGAGCATCCCGCAGCGCCTCGTCGTTGACACGCCGCGTCATGACGCGCTCCGGCCGTTCGCGGCGGCGAGCGAGTCCGCGCTCGCGAGCGTCGCCTGCAGCGTGATGTCGCCGACGCCGGCGAGCGCCCGCGAGACCGGGCAGCCGGCCTTCGCCCGCGCCGCGAGCTCGGCGAACTGCGGCTGGTCGATGCCGGCGACGCGACCCTCGGTCACGAGGTCGATCTGCGCGATGGCGGCCGCGTCGTCGACCAGCCGGAGATGCACCCTCGCGGTGGTGCGCACCGATTCGGGCGCGTGGCCGGCCTCGGTCAGCTGCCGCGCGAGCGCCATCGAGAAGCAGCTCGCGTGCGCCGCGGCGAGCAGCTCCTCGGGGTTCGTGCCGGGCTCGTCCTCGAATCGCGAGGAGAACGAGTACCTGCCGCTGTCGAGAAGGCCGCTCGCCACCGAGACGGTGCCGGCCCCCTTCTTCAAGGTGCCGTGCCACTCCGCGGTCCCGTCGCGCGTCGCCATGTCCGTTCAGCTCCTGGTCGCCGTTTGTCGTGCGACGCTGATGGTGCGGGAGGGCACGCCGCTCGTCATCGGGCCACGAGCCGATCCTTCGTCTACCGCCCCGGGGGTAGCCGAGCGGGGCGGCGTCTCATGCTCATCTCATGACGGCGGTCACCGTGACGGTATGACCACCGAACGCACGAATGACGACCACGAGCTCCGTCGGCTGGACGCCGAGATCTCCCGGCTGGACGCAGAGCTGAACGCCGCCAAGCAGCTCATCGAGCGCAACTCGCGCGCCGAGCATTGGGGTAAGTCCCCGGAGCGCCCGTGGGCGTGGCAGGCGCGCTCGAACGGAAACGCCGCCCGGGCGGGCGGCGCCGAGACGCGCTGAGGGCCCCCGGCCCGTCAGGGCTCGGGGCCCGCTCGCAGCGTCAAGCGGAACTGCGCCCCGCCGCGCGCCGGCGCGACATCGACGTCGCCGCCCATGGCCTGCGCCAGGCCACGCGCGATCGCGAGGCCCAAGCCCGCGCCGTTCGGGGCGCCGGCCGCGCTGCGGCCTCGCGCGAAGCGGTCGAAGACCAGCTCGCGTTCGTCCGGTGCGATGCCCGCCCCCTCGTCGGCGACGGTGACGAGGATGCTGTCGTCGTCATGTGACACCGTCACGGTGACGGTGCCGTCCCCGTAGGCGGCGGCGTTGTCGAGCAGGATGCGGAGGATGCGTCCGACGGCTGCGCGACCGGCGAGCGCGACGGCCGGTCCGCCGTCCACGGTCGCGCGCCGGTCGTCGGCCTCGAGGCGCGCGGCGACTTCATCCCGGGTGGCCCGCGCCAGCTCGCGAACGTCGACCGGCTCCAGCGCGAGCGGGACCTCGGCGTCGAGGCGCGTGATGTCGAGCAGGTCCGTCGTCAGCCGGATCAGGCTGCGCGTCTGCCCAAGCGCCATCTCGAGGTAGCCGACCGTCTGATCCGGGTCCGCCCGGCCTCTGAGCGCCTCCTCGCGCAGGAGCTCGAGCGTCGCCTGCAGCGCGCCCAGCGACGTCCGGAGGTCATGGCTGGCCGTCGCGATGAAGTCACGATCGCGTCGCTGCGGGGGCTCGGCGGGCTGCGCGCGGCGACGGCCCGGCGGCGGATCGTGGACGTGGGCCTTCACCCGAGGTCTCGTCCGAACAGCTGGCCCCGGAACGTCGCGATGTGGGTCACCAGCGCGCCGACCAGCGCGGTGCGGTACTCGAGGACCTCGGCGTCCAGGTCGGCGCGGTACGCGGGATCGTCGGTGAGCCCGGCTTCCTCGGCCGCGATGCGCTCCTGCGCGAGCTCGTAGAGGTGGGCGCGAATCTCGACAGGCGACATGGTCGTTGCTCCTCGGCGTTCGATGGTTGCGTGCAGGCAACGGTGGCGCCGCCGGGCGTCGCCGTCATCGCGGGCAGCGACAATCCCTCGGCCCCGCCAGCCGCCCATTCGCATACCTGCCACCTGCTACGCCGTGTCGCCGTCGTCAGGTGCCCTCGTGATAGCCGAGCACGGCGCCCCGGCGAGCTCCTGCGTCGACGAGGGGCGCTCGCCATGGCGCCACCGAGCCTCAGGCGAGCTCGATGGAGCCGAGGCCACCGTGAGGCACCCCGCCCGGAGCCGGGCGGCGCCCGGAGTGCGCCCGAGGAGGAGCTCTCCGAGGTCGGCACGGCGGCCGAGGGCCGGCGCCTTGGCGCCGGCCCTCGAGCAGGTGCGTCGCGGTCGGGCTAGCGGACCACGACGGGCTTGTCCTTCGACAGGACGTCCAGCGTGCTCTGGTCGAGATCGAGGTGGGCCCTCACGAGCTCGGGCGGCAGCAGCGCCATCCACTGGTTGAGCGACACGTCCGCGAAGCGGTCGCTGCGGAACATCTCGAGGAACCGGAGCGGCTCGTCGCCGGTGTTCTCGACGTAGTGGCCCATCGCGAACGGGACGTAGCCGACGTCTCCGGCCCGGTAGTCGAACGTCCGGGCCTTGCCGGAGGACGCGAAGACCGTCATGCGGCCCTGGCCGCCGAGGTAGTACTGCCACTCGTCGGTGTTCGGGTGCCAGTGCAGCTCACGCATCGCTCCGGGCTCCACCTCGACGAGCGCCGCGGCGACGGTCTTCGAGGCCGGGAAGTTCGACGAGTCGGCGATGCGCACGTTGCCGCCCGAGAACTCGAGCGGGTCCTGGGCGTCGAGCCGGTGGCTGAAGCTCAGCGGCACCTCGCCGGCGGGCGCCTTGACCCGGTCCTCGGCCAGCGGCGGCGGCACCTCGCCGGCGAACATGTACCGCGTCTTGTCGACGTCGTGCGGGATCGCGTCGAACGCGTCCGCGGAGACGCCGAAGTTCTTGGCCAGCACGTCGCGCGGCGTGTGCGCGAACCAGTCGGTGATCAGGAACGTCTCGTTCTCGGAGAAGTCGCCGTCGTCGAAGACGAGCAGGAACTCGCAGCCCTCCTGGAGCCCCTGGATCGAGTGCGGGAGGCCGGCCGGGAAGTACCACAGGTCGCCCTGGCCGACGTCGTCGACGAAGTTGCGCCCCGCCTCGTCGACGAGCGTGATCCGCGCCGAGCCGGCGATCATGTACGCCCACTCGGCTTCCTTGTGCCAGTGGAGCTCGCGGATGCCACCGGGCTTCAGGCGCATGTTGACGCCCGCCAGCTCCGTGGCGATCGGCAGCTCGCGCGCCGTCACCTCGCGCGCCCAGCCACCCGACAGGACGCGGTTGCGCGCCGCGGCGTACGAGAACTTCAGGTTGGGGATCGTGCCCGCGTCCGTCTCCGGAGGGAGCAGGAGGTCGGGGTTCTGGCGCTCCACGGGCACGTTGCGCGGGCCGAGGATCGTGGCGCCCTCGACGCCGCGGATCGGCTGCGGGTCGCCGTTGGAGCTGCGGTTGTACGTCAGGCTGTCGGTCATGCGGTTCCCTCTGGGGTTGGGTCAGACGATCCGATCCATCGTCCCGGCGGACCGCGTCGCCGTCGTCGGCCCCGGGGCGACACTTCGACCCGCCGGCCACGTACCGCGATCGCGGTACGGCGTCGGGGCGTAGCGATCCGCCGTCGCGCTCGGGGCCGGCGCACCGGCCGCGGCGTACGCGTCGGCGGCGTCGAGCGTCTCGGCCGCGAGCAGCGCGTGCGCGAGGCGGTCGAGCTGCTCGCGGTGCTCGGTGAGCAGCCGGGTCACATCGGCGTGCGCCTCGTCGACGATCCGCTGGACCTCCTCGTCGACGAGCCGATGCATGTCGGGCGAGGTCTCGCTCGCGCCGGGGAGCAGCGGGCCCTCGGCGGCGCTCGGGAGCAGCGTGACGGGGCCGAGCCTCTCGCTCATGCCCCACCGCCCCACCATCTGGCGCGCGATCTGCGTCAGATGCTGGAGGTCCGACTCCGCGCCGGTGGTGACCGTGCCGTACACGAGCTCCTCGGCCGCCCGGCCACCGAGCGCGACCCCGATCTGGGCCTCGAGGTCCTCGCGCGAGTACGAGACGCGGTCGCTGTCGGGCGTCGACAGCGTCACCCCGAGCGCCGCCCCGCGCGGGATGATCGACACCTTGCGCACGGGATCGGCGTCGGGGGTCAGCATCCCCACGAGCGCGTGGCCGGACTCGTGGTACGCCGTGCGCTCACGGTCGCTCGGGCTCAGCAGGATCCCGCGGGGCGACCCGAGCAGCACCTTCTCGAGCGAGTCGGTCAGGTCCGCCATGCCCACGCTGTCGCGGCCGCGGCGCGCGGCCAGCAGCGCGGCCTCGTTGGCGAGGTTCGCGAGATCGGCGCCCACCATCCCCGGCGTCGAGGCGGCGAGGGCGCCGAGGTCGACATCGCCGCCCAGCGGAACCGTTCGCGTGTGGACCTCGAGGATCTTGCGCCGCCCGTCGCGGTCGGGCGCCTGCACCGCCACGCGCCGGTCGAAGCGGCCCGGGCGCAGCAGCGCCGGGTCCAGGACCTCGGGCCGGTTGGTCGCGCCGAGCACGACGACCGCGTCGCTGGACTCGAAGCCGTCCATCTCGGTGAGGATCTGGTCGAGCGTCTGCTCGCGCTCGTCGTTCGCGCCCATCATGCCGGCCGAGCCCTGGCGCGCGCGGCCGATCGCGTCGAGCTCGTCGATGAAGACGATCGACGGCGCGGCCTCCTTGGCCTTCGCGAACAGGTCGCGCACGCGCGCCGCGCCCACGCCGACGATCGCCTCGATGAACTCCGACGCCGCGATGGAGAAGAACGCCGCGTGCGCCTCCCCCGCGACCGCCCGGGCGAGCAGCGTCTTGCCCGTGCCGGGAATGCCGAACAGCAGCACGCCGTGCGGCATCCGGCCGCCCAGCCGCCCGTACTTCTCCGGCGAGCGCAGGAAGTCGACGATCTCGCTCAGCTCGGCCTTCGCGTCGTCGATCCCGGCGACGTCGTCGAACGTCGCGCTGATCCGCTGCGGATCGGCCCGCCGCGCCCCGGAGCGGCCGAACGCGCTCAGACCGCCGAGGCCGCCCCCGGCCGCCGCCCGCCGGCCGAGCAGGACGAACAGGCCGACGAGCAGAAGCGTCGGGCCGAAGCCGAGCAGCAGCTCGACCCCCAGGGACGTGCCGGAGCTCTTGGCGTCGACCTGGACGCCCTTGGACTGCAGGAGGCTCGTCAGCTGGGCGTCACTCCAGAACGACGGCACCTGCGTGGAGAAGCGCGTGGTCGGTGTCGCGTGCGCGTCGCCCGCCGGATAGCGCACCGCGCTCGCGAACGTGCCCTCGATCGTGTCGCCCGTGGAGGAGATCGACTTGACGTTGCCGGCCTGCACCCGTGACACGAAGTACGGGGTGAACGGAACCGTCACCCGCGGCTGGGCGCCCGACGGGAGCACGAGCACGAGCAGCCAGTTGGCCGCGAGGACGACGAGGACGAACGCCCAGAAGCCGCGGACCCGATGCGGCGGCCGGGGCTTGTGCTCGTCCGGGGTCCCGCGGCCGTCGGGAGCGGGCGTCACGCGCCAGCGACGCGGGTCGGAGGGGCTGCGGGCAGGATCGCTCATGTCGGCGGGTCCGGTGCGCGTGGCCATCAGCCCGCGGCCAGGCCGAGCAGCGCGCTCAGGGTGGCGATGATCGCGCCGCCCACCGTGACGGAGACGAACGAGCGGCCGAAGCTCGTCTCGAAGAACTTCGCCCGCAGCCCGGCGAGCACGAGCAGCTCGATCGTGACGACGACGATCGCCGCGACGATCGCGGCGTGGTAGCTCGGGATGAGGAACGGCAGCGTGTGGAACACACCGCCGAGGAACGTGCCGCCGCCGGTGATCGCGCCGCGCAGCGCGGGACTCCCGCGCCCGGTCAGGTCGCCGGTGTCCGAGAGGCCTTCGGAGAACGCCATGCTCACGCCGGCGCCGAGGGCCGTGGCGAGGCCGGTGAAGAACGCCGTGTGCGGGTCATGCGTCGCGAGCACGACCGCGAAGACCGGCGCCAGGGTCGACAGCGATCCGTCCATCAGGCCGCTCAGCGCCGGCTGGACGCGCTGGAGGAGGAAGCTGCGGTCGGCCGCGCCGGCCGTCGTCACCGCGGCGCACGGCGGCCCGCCTCCGCCGGCGCGGCGCGCGTCGATTGGACTGATCGAGTTCATGGCCCGATCGTCCCCAAGCCGGGCGCTTCCGTCGTCGGGCGGTCGAGCGATCCCGGGCCTACGCCCGCGGCGGTATCAGAGCGCAAGGTCCGCGGTGTCGCGCCGCCGCTCATCGCCCAGCGTCGGCACAGGAGCCCGCAAGGTCGCGGGTCACCGGCACGATCCCGCTCCCGACGGAGCCCGGCGCGCTCTGTGCCGGCGTCAGGCCTGCCCGGCGAGCCGCCGGATCGCCTGCGCCGACAGCTGCGCCTTGGGCACGAATCCGACCGCCGGCGCCGCGTCGATCAACTCGGCGAAGTCGTCCCGCGAGTGGGTGGAGATCAGGATGATCTTCGAGCTCTCGGTAGCGGTGCCGGCGTCGGCAAGGCGCCGGGCGACGTCGAACCCGCTCTCGGACCCCATGGCGATGTCGAGCAGGACGACGTCGGGCCGCAGCGCTTGGGCTTCCGCCAGCGCCTCGGCGCCATTGGAAGCCGTGCCCACGACCGTCAGCCCCTCGCGCTCGAGCAGCGCGGTGGCGGCGGTGCGGAACGACGCGTTGTCATCGACTACCAGGCAGCGGAGCGGCACGTCGCCGAGCGTCGCAGCCCTCGTGCGACACCGCATTGCAGCTACCCGGAAACCGCCGCAGGCGCCCCGCTTGTCGCGCTCGAGATCGGCCACCTGTGGGAAGCCGGATCGACCGTCCCGCGGCCCGCGTACGGCTCCGCGTTCCGGCTAGCGGGAACGGCCTGGGTTCCGGTGGCCGGGACCGGGGATGGCGGCTCGCCGCGACGACGCCCGGGCCCGCCGGCGCCATCGTTGGGCGAGATGCGCGTTCTGGTCATCGAGGACGATCGGAGGACCGCGTCGCTGATCCGGGACGCCTTGCGGCGCGACGGCATGCTCGCGGACATCGCCCATCGCGGCGAGCAGGCCCTGTGGATGGCCGCCGCGACGCGGTACGACATCCTCACCCTCGACCTCGGCCTGCCAGGCATCAGCGGCCTCGAGACCTGCCGGTGGCTTCGCGCCGACGGCGTGCGGACGCCGATCCTCATGCTGACCGCGCGCGACGGCGTGGAGGACCGCGTCCTCGGCCTCGAGTCGGGGGGCGACGACTACCTCGTCAAGCCGTTCGACGTCCGGGAGCTGCTTGCCCGCCTTCGCGCGCTCGCGCG
>JAXDHC010000237.1:0-7719 GCA_034664705.1 Solirubrobacteraceae bacterium | reverse complement strand
GCCCAAGCTCTCGTACTTCCAGCGCCATGCGACGCACGGCATCGTCTCGCAGTCGCTCGAGCTGCCGCTGCACTCCGGCACGCACTTCGACGCCCAGATGCACATCGTCTCCGGCGGCGCGGACATCAGGTCGGTCCCGATCGACCGCCTGTGCCGCGAGGGCGTGATCGTCGACATCTCCGACGACATGGAGGACTGGGCGGTGATCAAGCCCCACCACATCACCGACCGCGTCGACGTGCGCAAGGGCGACATCCTGATCTACCACACGGGGTGGCACCGGTACTTCAACGGCGGCGCCGAGGAGGACGAGGAGCGCTACTTCCTGCGCCACCCCGGCGGCGACCGCGAGTTCGCCGAGTGGCTCGTCGAGATGGAGTTCGCGTGGACGGGCTTCGACTGCGGCTCGGGCGACCACCCGATGAACACGTCCATCCGCCACAAGCGCCCGGACGTCACGAAGCGCTACGAGGCGGCCATCGGCCAGTCGGTCGAAGAGCGCTGGCCGGAGGACGACATCTTCGTGATGCACCGCGTGCCGTTCCGCTCCGGCGTCATGCACGTGGAGAACATGGGCGGCGACATCGAGAACGCGCTCAACAAACGCTGCCTGATCGGCGCGTTCCCGATCCCGATCGAGGGCGGCGAGGCCTCGCCGTGCCGCGTCGTCGCCTTCCTCGACGACTGAGCGCCCGATGGACGACCTGCTCATCGGCACCTTCGCCGCGCTGCCGACCGAGGAGCCCTACCCGGGCGTGCGGCGCAGCGCGTTCAGCTCGCGGCGCGCCACCGTGACGACCTACTGGTTCGAGCCGGGGGCGCGCTTCCCGATCCACCGCCACCCCGAGGAGCAGGTCACGCTGATCCAGGAGGGCGACGTGGAGTTCAGCGTCGGCGACGAGGTCCGCGCCCTGTCGGCCGGGGCCTGGAGCGTCGTCGCGGGCGACGTGGAGCACGGCATCCGCGCGGGCGCGAGCGGCGCGCGGTTCATCGCGATCGTCTCGCCGCCGCGGCGCGGCCCGGACGCGTACAGCGTCGTCGGCGACGAGGAGCCGGGCGCGTGACCGCGGCGCGGGAGGGCATTGCCGTGCTCGACGCGACCGCCGGGCCGGCGCTGCGGATCGTGGAGGGCGAGGGCAGCGCCCACGCCGTCGTGTGGCCCGGCACCGGCGCCCAGCTGCGCTCGCTCGCGCGCATCCGCCTCGGGGCGGGCGCGCGGACCGTCGCGCTGCGCCACCCCGACGAGGCCGTGTACTACGTCATCGAGGGCTACGGCTCGGTCGCCGAGGGCCACGCTGCCGAGCCGAACGCCCTCGTCCCCGGCGCGATGGTGCACATCGATCCCGGGACCCTGTACGTCATCACCGCCGACGAGCGCGGGCTCGACCTCGTCGGCGGCCCGTCGCCGGCCGATCCCGCGCTGTACGCGCTCGTCACCGAAGGGGCGTGAGCATGGCCATCCGCGTCTTCCATCGCGACGAGGCCCAGACGCGCCTGCCGATGATCGCCCGCGACGCCCGGCTCGTCGTCTGGCCCGGGGTCGGCGCGTGGACGGCGAACATGAACTACGTGCGGATGCTGCCCGGCGAGGCCAACGTGCCGCACGCGCACCCGGTGTCCGAGGACACGATCTTCATCCTCGCCGGCCAGGGGACGATCGACGACCTCACGCACGGGACGTCGCACCCGTTCCACGCCGGCCAGGTCGTCCACGTGCCGGCCGGCGTCGAGCACTGCGTGAAGGCCGACCGCGGCGCGCTCATCGAGAGCGTCGGCGGCCCGTGCCCGGCCGACGTCGCCGGCCTGCGCCGCGCGGGGGTGCTCCCCGAGGAGCCGCCGGACGGCGCGCCCGAGGCGCCGTGAGCCGCGACGTCGCCATCGGCCTCGCGCAGATCACCGGCGCCGCGTACGCCGCCGAGGACAACCGCGCGTCGAGCCTCGCCGCCGCGCGCGAGCTCTTCGCCCGCGGCGCGGACCTCGTCGTGCTCCCCGAGCTGATCGTGTCCGGCTACGCGCTGGATCCCGGCGCCCTCGCCGAGGTCGCCGAGCCGCTGCAGGGCCCGACGACCGCCGCGTGGACGGAGGCGGCGGCCGCGGCCGGCGGCTGGCTGGCGGGCGGGTTCTGCGAGCGCGACGGCGACGCGCTGTTCAACACCGCCGTGCTCGTCGGCCCGGACGGCGTCGCGCTGCACTACCGCAAGCTCCAGCTCTTCCGCGAGGAGAAGCACGCCTTCACGCCCGGCGACCTCGGTCTGCCGGTCGTCGAGACCCCGTTCGGCACGGTCGGGATGTGCCTCTGCTACGACCTGCGCTTCCCCGAGATCGCGCGGATCCTCGCGTTGAAGGGCGCCGAGCTCATCTGCGTGCCGACGGCCTGGGTCGCCGGCTTCGACGCGGCGCGCTGGGACGCCGAGGGCTTCGCCACCCAGGCGCGCAACGCCCTGCTGCAGGCGAACCTCAACCAGACGTTCATCGCGTGCGCGTCGCAGGCGGGCGACCACCACGGCTTCCAGTTCCTCGGCTCGTCGCTGATCTGCGACCCGTACGGCAAGCCCGTGCTCGGACCGCTGCCGGGCGACGCCGACGAGCTCGCCTGCGCGACGGTCGACGTCGGCGCGGCCACGCGCGCCCAGGAGCGCGAGCCGCTCATCGACCCCCGCGCCGACCGGCGCACCGACGTCTACGGGCTGGCCATCGGCGGAGAGGTCCTGTGATCGGCGCATGGGGAGAACCGGGCCCGCGCGGACGGGCCGGTGCGGGGGATTCCCCGCACCACGGCGGGGGTTCCCCGATGACGGGCGCGGAGGCCGCGCGTACGATCCGCCGGCTTGCGCCGCGGAGCGGACCGCCGGCGCGCGGTGAGAACGGGAGCCGAGGATGACCGCCGCCACTGACACGTCGTACGTCGGCCGCTCGGTGCCCCGCGTGGAGGATCTGCGGCTGCTCACCGGGCAGGGCTGCTACGCCGACGACTTCGACCGCCCCGGCCAGCTGCACGCGCACGTCGTGCGCAGCGACGCGGGCCACGCCCGCATCGTTCGCATCGACGCCGAGGCGGCCGCGCGGCGCCCCGGCGTCGTGCGCGTGCTGACCGCCGCCGACCTGCCCGACGTCCGCATCCCGATCCGCCTCTTCGCGACCGAGAACGCGCTGCTCGGCCTGCAGCCGGCGCTCGCGACCGATCGCGTCCGCTACGTCGGCGACCCCGTGGCCGTCGTCGTCGCCGTCGATCCCTACGTCGCCGAGGACGCCGCCGAGGACGTCGTCGTCGAGCTCGAGGCCCTGCCGCCCCTGCTCGACCCGGTCGCCGCCGCGAGCGACGCGACCCAGCTGCTGCACCCGCAGATGGGCTCGAACGTCGTCGACCGAGTGAACACCGGCAAGGGCGAGGAGGCCGAGCTCGCCGCGCTCTTCGAGCGCGCGCCGGTCGTCGTGCGCGAGCGCTTCCACGTCCAGCGCCATGGCGCCGTGCCGATGGAGACCCGCGGCGTGCTCGCCGAGCACGACGCGGAGACCGGCGAGCTCACCGTGTGGGGCTCGGCGAAGGTCAAGCACTTCAACCGCCGGATCCTCGCGACGCTGCTCGGCGTCGAGGAGGGCTCGATCCGCTGCATCGAGGGCGACGTGGGCGGCGGCTTCGGCGCGCGCGGCGAGTTCTACCCCGAGGACTACCTCATCCCGTGGCTGGCCATCGAGCTCGGCCGGCCGGTGAAGTGGATCGAGGACCGCCGCGAGAACCTCATCGCGCTGAACCACTCCCGCGAGCAGGACTGGGAGATCGAGATGGCGGCCGAGGCCGACGGCACGCTGCTCGCCTTCCGCGCGAAGGCGTGGTTCAACCAGGGCGCCTACATCCGCACGCACGGCAGCGTCCTGCTGTGCGAGCTGATGCTCAACCACATTCCCGGCCCGTACCGCTGGGCGGCCTACCGAGCGGAGGCGGCGACGGTCGTCACGAACAAGACGCCGGCCGGCACGTACCGCGGCCCGGGCCAGTACGAGCCGACGTTCGTGCGCGAGCGGATGGTCGACCTCGTCGCGAACGAGGTCGGCCTCGACCCGGTCGAGATGCGCCGGCGCAACCTCGTCACGACCGCCGACATGCCCTACGACACCGGGCTGCCCGACGTCGACACCGGCAAGCCGGTCTACTACGACGAGGGCGACTTCCCGCTCGTCTTCGAGCGCCTGCTCGAGCGCGTCGACATCGAGGCGATCCAGCGCGACGTGCAGGAGCGCAAGGCGCGCGGCGACTGCGTCGGCCTCGCGGTGACGGCGTTCACCGAGATGGGCAACCCCGGCGTCTTCGAGCAGTCCCGCGTCGTCGCCGAGCCCGACGGTCGCTTCACCGCGTACGTCGGCATCGCCTCGGTCGGCCAGGGCGTGCAGACCGTGCTCTCGCAGATCGGCGCCGACCTCCTCGGCGTGCCGATGGACCGCATCGAGGTCAGCTGGCACGACACCGCGCTCGTCCCCGAGGGCCAGGGCGCCTTCTCCAGCCGCGCGACGGTGTGGGGCGGCTACGCCATCGCCGGCGCGATCCGCGACCTGCACGCGAAGGCGATCGCCGCGGTCGCCGAGCGCTTCGAGGTCCCGCCCGACGTCGTGAGCGTCGACGGCGCGACCGCGCGCTTCGACGACGACGCCGGCGAGCGCACGGTGGCGCTCGGCGAGCTCGGGATCGAGGGCTTCTACCGCTACGAGCCGGAGGGCGGCTCGCACGTCCTGATGGGCGCGAACGTCGGCGTCGTCGAGGTCGATCCCGGCTCGGGCGGCGTGGACCTCCAGCGCTACGCCGTCGCCTACGAGATCGGCCGCGCGATCAACCCGCTCACGCTCGAGGGCCAGGTCCGCGGCGGCGCCGTCCAGGGCATCGGCGGCGCGCTGTTCGAGGAGTTCTCGTACGGGGCCGACGCCCAGCCGCTGTCGACGAGCTTCATGGACTACGCGATGCCGACCGCCGCCGAGGTCCCGGACATCGACGTGCTCCTCGTGGAGCTCGGCGAGACGAGCCCGGACGACCCGATCGCAGGCGCGAAGGGCGGGGGCGAGGGCGGGATCATCGCGGCGGCGGCGACCGTCGCCAACGCGGTGGCCGACGCGGTCGGCCCCCGCGGCCGCGAGCTGACGGCGCTGCCGGTCATGCCCGAGGTCGTCCGCAGGCTCGCGTCCGGCGACGCGTGACGGGCGCGCCGGGCCACGTTGGGCGGGCCATTCCCCGCGTCGAGGACGGGCCGCTGCTGACCGGCGGCGGCTGCTTCGTCGACGACGTTCAGCGGCCGGGGCAGGTCCACGCGCGCATCGTGCGCAGCGAGGTCGCCCACGGGCGCATCCGCGCGATCGCGACCGCCCGCGCCGCCGCCGCGCCCGGCGTCGTCGCCGTCGTCACCGGCGACGACATCCCGGACGTGCGGATCCCCGTGCGGATGATGCCCTCCGACGAGGCCGTCCCGGCCACGCAGCCGCCGCTCGCACGCGACATCGTCCGCTACGTCGGCGAGCCCGTCGCGGTGGTCGTGGCCACCGACCCCTACCTCGCCGAGGACGCCGCGGGCGACGTCGAGGTGGACGTCGAGCCGATGCCGGCGATCGTCGACGCGCTCGCGTCCGCGGCCGCCGGCGCGGCGAGCCTGCACGCCGGCGCCGCGTCGGGGAACCTCGTCAACCGGCTGCGCACGCGCCACGGCGCCGACGTCGACGAGCTGCTCGCCGGCGCGCACGCCGTCGTCGGCGACCGGCTGCGCGTCCAGCGCCACGCCGCGATCCCGATGGAGACGCGCGGCCTCGTCGCCGAGCCGGACTCCGCGAGCGGCCGGCTCACCGTGTGGGGCCCGACGAAGGTCAAGCACTTCAACCGCACGATCCTCGCCGACTTCCTTCAGATGCGCGAGGAGGACGTCCGCTTCCTCGAGCCCGACGTCGGCGGCGGGTTCGGCGGGCGCGGCGAGTTCTACCCCGAGGACTTCCTCGTGCCCTGGCTCGCGCTGCGCCTCGGCCGGCCGGTGAAGTGGGTCGAGGACCGTCGCGAGCACTTCGTCGCGCTGAACCACTCGCGCGAGACGTGGTGCGACCTGCAGATGGGCGCCGACGCCGACGGGCGCCTGCTGGCGTTCCGCGCGCAGTGCTGGGTCGACCAGGGCGCGTACGCGCGCACCCACGGCACGATGCTCATGCCGTGGGTCATCCTCACCCACCTCGCCGGGCCGTACGCGTGGCGCGGCTTCGAGGTCGAGGCGTCGAGCGTCCTGACGAACAAGACGCCGTCGGGCACCTATCGCGGGCCCGGGATGTTCGAGGCGGCGTTCTTCCGCGAGCGCATGGTCGACCGGCTGGCGGCCCAGCTCGGCGCGGAGCCCGCGGACCTGCGCGCGGCCAGCGTCGTGCCCGCCGGCGCGATGCCCTTCTCCATCGAGCTGACCGACGGCCACGCGCCCATCGTCTACGACGGCGGCGACTTCCCGCACGTGCTCGACACCCTCGCGTCGCGGACCGCCGGCGTCCGGCGCGAGGCGGCGCGACGCCGCGCGCGCGGCGAGCTCGTCGGCACCGGGGTCGCCGCGTACGTCGAGGCGGCCTCGTTCGGGCGCTACGAGTACGCCCGCATGGTCCCGCAGGACGACGGGCGCTTCATCGCCTACGTGGGCGTCGCGTCGCTCGGCCAGGGCGTGCGCACCGTCCTCGCCCAGATCGCCGCGGACGAGCTCGGCGTGCCGATCGAGCGCGTCGAGGTCGTCCACCACGACACCGACCTCGTCCCGCAGGGCTTCGGCGCCTACGCGAGCCGGGCGACGGTCATCGGCGGCGGCGCGGTCCTCGGCGCCGCCGACGACCTGTGGGCCAGGGCGTTCGACGCCGCGTCGGAGCGCCTGGAGATCTCGCCGGCCGACCTCGAGCGCGCGCCCGGCGGCGTGGTCCGCCCGCGCGGGCACCCGTCGCGCGGCATCGCGCTCGCCGACCTCGACTGCGAGGGCGCCTGCCGCTTCGACAAGCCGGCGCCGAGCTACGACATGGGCGCGACGCTCGCCGTCGTCGCCGTCGACCCGGAGACCGGCGCCGTCGAAGTGACGCGGCTCGTGGTCTGCCACGACGTCGGCCGCGCCGTCAACCCGCTGCTCGTCGACGGCCAGCTCGTCGGCGCCGCGGCCCAGGGGGTCGGCGGCGCGCTCTTCGAGGAGCTCGCCTACGGCGACGACGGCCAGCCGCTGGCGACGTCGTTCATGGACTACCTGATGCCGACGGCGGCCGAGATCCCGCCGATCGACGCGTTCGCGCTCGAGCTCGCCCACCACGACCCCGCCACCGCGCATCCGCTGCACCTCAAGGGCGCGGGAGAGGGCGGGATCATCGGCGCGGGCGCGGCGATCGCCAACGCCGTCGCCGACGCCGTCGGGGCGCGCGCCGGCCCGCTCTGCTCGCTGCCGATCACGCCCGACACGATCGTCACCCGGGCGCCGCGCGCGGCGCCCGCCCCCCGAACCGCCCCCAACGAGGTCCCCGCATGAAGCTGAAGAACGAGTTCACCGTGGCCGTCCCGATCGAGCGAGCGTGGGAGACGCTGCTCGACATCGAGCGGGTCGCGGGCTTCCTCCCCGGCGCGACGATCGAGCCGACCTCCGAGGAGGGCGTCTACGCCGGCGCGATGAAGGTCAAGCTCGGCCCGATGGTCGTCCAGTACAAGGGCACCGCGCGGATGGGCGCGGTCGACGAGGCCAACCACAC
>JAXDHC010000236.1:0-4534 GCA_034664705.1 Solirubrobacteraceae bacterium | reverse complement strand
CCGGCGCCGAGGAGCACGACCGCCAGCAGCACGCAGACCTCGACCAGCGGGAACGGCGACCACGGCGCGCGCGGCGCCTCGGCCATCGGCGCCCGGCGGCCCCGCGGCGGGGCGTGCGGCCGCGACCCGGCGGCCGGCGGCGCGGCGGGTGTTGCGGGCGCGGGGGCGCGCTTGCGGGTGCGACGGCCCATCGGCGGGATGCTACGGCCAGCGGCGGCGGGGCGGCCGCCTCAGGCCCCCACGGGCGCGCCGGTCGCATCCGTGCTGCGGACGAGGTCGCGCAGCGTCGTTCGGGCGAGCTCGGCGGCGACGGCCTCCGCGGCACGGCGGTCGATCTCCACGAGCTCGCGCTGGATCCGCTGGCCGACGCGGCAGTCGGGGCTCGCGCTGTGGAGCCCGAGCAGCGCGTCGTCGCCGGTGACCGCGCGCCAGACGTCGGCGAGCGTCGTGTCGCACGCCGGCCGGGTCACGAGCCAGCCCCCGCGCGGGCCGGGACGCGACCGCACGAGGCCGGCGCGGCGCAGCCGGCCGAGCACGCGGCGCACGTGGACGGGGTTCGACCCGGTGCTCGCCGCCAGGAGCTCGGAGCTGTGCATCGCCTCCGGGTCGGCCGCGAGCAGCGTCAGCACGTGGACGGCGAGCGCGAACCGGGTGTTCGTCGGACGGGCCATCGCGCTTCGGAGTGTACGCCCGATTCGTAACCGGCTTTGCTACGTTTGAGAAACCGTACCTGTTGCGATCACAATTTGGAGCACAGACCATGAGCATCGTCATCACCGGCGCGTCCGGCCAGCTCGGCCGCCTGACCGCCGAGGCCGTCCTCGAGCGCACCGACGCATCGGACGTCGTCCTCGTCACGCGCCGGCCCGAGGCGCTGGCGGACTTCGCGCAACGTGGCGCGACCGTCCGCCCCGGCGACTTCGACGACCCGGCCTCCCTGCCGGCGGCATTCGCCGGCGGTGAGCGCCTGCTGCTCATCAGCACGGCCGACATCGGCACGCGCGTCGCACAGCACCAGGCGGCGATCGACGCGGCCGCCGCCGCCGGCGTGCGGTCGATCGCCTACACGTCGATCGTCAACCCGTCGGACTCCAATCCCGGCACCGCGGCCGGCGAGCACCGCGCGACCGAGGAGCTCATCCGCGCGAGCGGCGCGGAGTGGACGTTCCTGCGCAACGGCATCTACGCCGAGATGCTCATCCCGGCCGCCGCCGGCGCGCTGGCGAGCGGCAGCCTCGTGACGAACGAGGGCGAGGGCCGCACCTCGTACATCTCGCGCGACGACGTCGCCGTGGCGGCCGCCGTCATCCTCACGTCGGACGGCCACGAGGGCCGCGCCTACGACCTCACCGGCCCCGAGGCGCTCGCGCCTCGCGACATCGCCACGCTCGTCGCCGAGATCGGCGGCCGGCCGGTCGAGCCCGCGCTCGTCGACGACGACGGCTGGGTGGCCGCCATGGTGCAGCACGCCGGCATGCCGGAGCCCATGGCGCGGACGTACGCGACCTTCGGCGTCGCGGCGCGGCAGGGCTACGCGGCCGCGGTGAGCACGACGTTCGGCGAGCTCACCGGCCGGGAGCCGCGCACCGTGCGCGAGGTGCTCGAGGCGCACCGCGCCGGGCTCGTCTGAGGGCGGGAAGCCGCGCCGGCCGGCGGCGCTCGGCCAGCAGCAGCACGGCCGGCAGCACGAGCATCACGCCGGCCAGGGCGACGGTCAGGTCGATCACGGTGACGAACCCGAAGTCCCGCAGCATGCGGATGTCGGAGACCATCAGCACCGCGAACCCGGCGATGGCCGTCGTCCCGGAGGCCAGGACCGCCGCGCCCGTGGAGCGGTACGTGCGCTCCAGCGCGGCGCCGGGCCCGTGCCCGGCGGCCCGCTCGGCGCGGAAGCGCTCGCTGAGCAGGACGCTGAACTCGGTCGCGATCGCGATGACGAGCGCGCCGAGCGTCACCGACATCGGGTTGAGCGGGATCTGCACGGCGTGGAGCACGAGCGCCGACCACCCGGTCGCCAGGGCGATCGGCACGAGCGGCACGACGGCGCGCCGCACGTCGCGGAACGCGGCGAGCAGGACGATCGTCACCGCGAGCAGCCCCGCGACGAGCGCGAGCACGCGCCGCCACGGCGACGAGACGCGGTCGTTGGCCTCGGCGGCGAGCACGGGGAGGCCGGCGAGCTGGGCCTGCACCCCCGCGGGCGGGTCCAGGCGGCGGCGCATCTCGGCGATCACCTCCTGCTGGCGCTCGAGCGGCATGAGGCGGATCCCGAAGGCCAGCGTGGCCGTGCGCCGGTCGCGCGCGATGACGCCCTGGGAGAAGTACGACGGCACGGCGTCGAGCAGCGCGTCGATCTGCGGCTGCGTCCCGGCCCCGCCGCCCCGGAAGAGGTCGGGCAGCGAGAACGCCGGGCACAGCTCCGCCCGGCCGCAGCCGCGAGACTCGCTGTAGCCGAAGCGCCGCAGCAGGCCGTCCTGGTAGCGGGCCATCCAGGCGACCACGGCGGGGTCGGTCAGGCGGTCGCTGTCGACGACCACGTCGATCTCGCCGCCGACGCCGGTCGCCCGCTGCAGCGTCTGCAGGTGCGCGAGCGCGCCGTCGTGGGGCACGAGGCGCTGCAGGTCGGACTCGACCGGCGTCTGCGTGTCCAGCGCCCACCCGAGCGCGGCGAGCGCGACCGCCGCCGCGACCACCCGCGCCGGCCGCGCGAGGACGGCGCCCAGGGCCCCCCTCGCCGCTCCTGCGGCGCCGGAGCGCAGCGCGCGAACCGGGCGGTTGCCGGCCAGGATGTCGGCGGCCCCGCGGACCGCGGCCGCCATGCCGCCGCCGAGCGCGCGCAGCGGGGCGGGCCCCCGCCGGCGACCGCGGCGCCCCCGCCGCCGCGCACCCGCCGCGACGCCGAGCGCGCCGATGCCGAGCGTGAGCGCGCAGCCGAGCGCGACCGCGATGCCCGCGACCAGCAGCAGCCCGAAGCCGCGGACCATCGGCACCGGCGACAGGGCCAGGACGAGGAAGCCCGCCCCGGTGGCGGCCGCGGCCGTCGCCACCGTCGGCGCTCCACGGGCCGCGGTGCGCGCCACCGCGGCCGCGAACGGGTCACCGGGGCGCTCCTCCTCCTGCACGCGTGCCTGGAGCTGGATCGCGTAGTCGACCGCCAGCCCGATGAGGACCGGCAGGACGCCGATCGACGCCATCGTCAGCGACGCGCCGACCAGTGACAGCCCGCCGAACGTGATCGCCGCCGTCGCCAGCGCCACGCCCAGCGGCAGCAGGCGAAGGCGCGCGCGGAACACGAGTGCCAGCGTCAGGGCCATCACGACGAGCGCGGCGACGAGCAGCACGAGGATCGATCGCGAGATCGACGCGGTGAGCTCGTCGACGACGACCGGCGCGCCGGTCACGACGTAGCTGCCGCCGCCGTTGGGCAGGCGCCAGTCCGGCATCGCCACCGCCCGGCGGATGTTCGCGATCGCGTCGGCGCGCGCGCGCTCGGTCAGGTCGGGGCGCAGGCGCACCTGGATCAGCGCGCTGTCGCGGGCCGGGAAGACGTAGGCGAACCGCGCCTTCGGCGTCCCCTTCGGCCTGGAGGCGTCGAAGACGATCTTCGACACGAACGCCGGGTCGTTGAGCTGCGGCGCCGACGTGATCCCATAGCGCAGCGCGAGCTGCACGAGGGCGCGGGCGAACTCGGCCTGCACCGCCCGGCGGGCCTCATCTCCGCGCCGCCGCGCCTCGGCCGCGCGGCGGCCGTCGGCGCGCGCCCGCCGCCGCGCGGCCCCGGCCGCGGCCTCGGCGCGCGCGGTCGTCTCCGCCGTCCGCGTGCGGAACTCGTCCTGGATCTGGCCGACGGCCTCGTTGAGGAACGTGCCGGGGCCGAAGACGACCTTCACCGGGCGCGCCCGCGCGAGGCGCGCGCACGGCCCGCCGGGACCGCCCCGCGCGGCCTGCCCCTTGGGCACGTTGCCCGACAGGCAGCCCTCGAGCGCGATCACGCGCAGCAGGTCGGAGGTGAGCGTCGTCTGCGTCAGCGGCTGGCGGATGAGGACGTAGACGGCGTCGTCCCCGAAGCGCTCGCGCAGGCGCTCGGTCGCCGCGAAGCTCGCGCTGTCGCGGCCGACCAGCGTGTCGGTCGCCGCGCTCGGCTGCAGGCGCAGCGCGAGGGCGCCGGCGGCGACCGCGAGCAGGGCGACGATCAGGACGACGGCGAGCGGGCGGCGCGCCGCGGCGCCCATCACGGCCCGCAGCGCGCGGGTCACTCCATCCCCAGCGGGCCCGCCGACTCGCCCGACAGGAACTGGCGCACGAACGCGTTGTCGGAGTCGAACAGCTCCTCCGCCGGGCCGGACTCGACGATCCGCCCCTTCCACAGCACCGAGATGTGCTCGGCCACGCGGCGGGCGCTCATGATGTCGTGCGTGATGACGACGTAGGCGCCGCCGTTCTCCTCGTGGATCTCCTGGATGATCTCGCAGAGTAGCGCCGTGCGCACCGGGTCCAGGCCGGAGTCGGGCTCGTCGAACAGGACGATGTCGGG
>JAXDHC010000235.1:0-6493 GCA_034664705.1 Solirubrobacteraceae bacterium | reverse complement strand
GGCCCGCCGCGCCCTCCGCCAGCGGCGGCTCGGGCACGACGAACGTGCCGCCGCGGCGGCCGCGCAGCGAGGTCAGGTGCCCGCTCTCCACGAGCGCGCCGATCGCCTGGCGCAGCGTGGAACGGGAGATGGCGAGCTGCTCGGCGAGGTCGCGCTCCGGGGGCAGGCGCGACCCGGGGGCGAGGATGCCCAGCCGGATCGCGGTCCCGAGCCGCTCCACCGTCTCCTCGAACGTGGTCGGAGTCTGGACCGGTTCGAAGACGGCGGCGAGAGCGGCGTCCGCGACCATGGCGCAAACCTACACCCGTCCTGGGTATGCCTCTCCCATGAACACCGACGACAGCACCGAAGAGGTCAAGGACACCGGCGGCATCGGGGCCGAGGGCGGCGACAGCGAGAACGCCGACAAGCTCCCCGCCGAGCCGGCCGACGACGACACCCCGCTGGGCGACACCGACCAGCACTCCGAGGTGCCGCCGCCGCCGCGCACCGGTCGCTGACGGACCGCTCCGCGCGCCGCTCCGGCGGCGCGCGGGGCGCCGTCACCGGCGGCATCGAGCGGGCGCGGCGTGCTCTCCCGGAGCGCCCCCTAGGATGCGCCGCCCGTGCTGGCCGTCCTCGCCCTCCTCGCCGCCCTGCAGGTCCCTCCGCCGCAAGCCCCGCCACCGCCGCCAGCGCCCCCGGCGCCGCCCGCCGTGCCGGCCCTCCCGCCGTGCCACGACCCGGCGCTCGCCCTGCGCTGCCCGGACCTCGTCATGGCGGCGCCGACGAACCTGAAGGCGCAGCGGCTGCCGTCGGGCCGCGTCGTGCTGCGCATGGCCAACGCGATCATCAACGTCGGCGACGGCCCGGCCGAGCTGTTCGCCCGGCGAAGCGGGCCGCGCGAGATGGCGGCGTCGCAGGTGATCTCCGACATCAACGGGCTCCGGCGCCGCTTTCCGACGGGCGCCGAGGTGTACTACACGTCCGTCCCCACTCGCGGCGGCGACTACTGGAAGATGGACGACGCGGCCCGCTTCGAGCTGTACGCCCAGCAGTCCGACGGCACCCGCGGGGCGCTCCTGCGCATCGGTCCCAAGCTCCGCTACTGCCTGCGCGACCTCGACCGCGTGCGCGGCTGGACGCGCGTCCCGGCGCGGCGCGTCTTCCCGGCCTGCAACCAATCCGCCGCCAAGCAGGAGGTCACGCTCGGCACGTCGGTCGGCTGGGCGGACGTCTATCCCGCGGCGTACCCCGGCAACTACATCGAGGTGACCGGGCTCCGCGGCTGCTTCGTGGTCCAGCACCGCGCCGATCCCGAGCGCCACATCATGGAGATCAGCGAGGCCAACAACGTCTCGGCGCGGACCGTGCGCCTGCCGTACCGGGCGGGCGCGCAGCGCTGCCCGGCCTACCGTCCCTGATCGCGCAGCAGCGCGCGGCGCACCTTGCCGCTCGTCGTCTTCGGCAGGTCGGCGGCGAAGTCGACGATGCGGGGGTACTTGTACGGCGCCGTCTGGGCCTTCACGTGGTCCTGCAGCTCGCGCGCGAGCCCATCCGACGGCGCGAAGCCGTCGCGCAGCACCACCACCGCGCGGACGATCGCCCCGCGCTCGTCGTCGGGCGCCGAGACGACCGCCGCCTCGGCCACGGCGTCGTGGGCGACGAGCGCCGACTCGACCTCGAAGGGCCCGATCCGGTATCCGGCGGAGATGATGACGTCGTCCGTGCGGCCCTCGAAGTGCAGGAAGCCCTCGTCGTCCTGGATGACGCGGTCGCCGGTGCGCCACTCGTCGCGCGACGGCGGGTCGAAGCCGAGATACCCGCGGAAGAAGGTCGGCACGGAGGACGGCTCCAGGCAGAGCTCGCCGTCGTCGATCCAGACGCGCATGCCCGGCAGCGGGCGGCCCATCGAGCCCGGACGCGCCGCTTCGCCGACCGGCATGCCGGTGATCTGGCCGGTCTCCGTCTGCCCGTAGCCGTCGCGGATCCACAGGTCGGTCGCCTCGTGCCACGCGCGGAGGACCTCGGGGTTGAGCGCCTCGCCCGCCGCGACGAGGCCGCGCAGGCCCGCGACCGGCCGCAGGCGCGCGCGCTTGGCGATCACGCGGTACTCGGTCGGGGCCATGCAGAGCACGGCGACCGGCTCGCGGTCGAGGATGTCGAGGCGCTCCTCGGCATCGAAGCGCGCGTCGTGCAGGAGCGCGGCGGCCCCGCGGATCCACGGCGCGATGAAGACGTTGCGGGCCGACTTGCTCCAGCCGCTCGCGGCCGTGCACCAGACGAGCTCGCCGGGCCGGGCGTCGAGCCAGTGCTCGGCCTGCACGCGCTGGCCGGTGAGGTAGCGCTGGGCGTGCACGACGGCCTTCGGCTCGCCGGCCGTGCCGCTCGTGAAGGTGATGAGGCACGGGTCCTCGTCGTCGAGCTCGACGGCCGGCGGCGCGGGCGCGGTGAAGAGCGCCGGGTCGGGCACGGTGAGCACCGGGCAGTCCGGGCCCGCGGCGTCGAGCTCCGCGCGGTTGCGCTCGTCGCAGACGATGGCCGCGGGCCGCGCGACCTCGAGGCGCAGGCGGAGGTCCTTGGCGCGCAGCTGCTCGGTGCACGGCAGGACGACCGCGCCGAGACGGAAGCACGCGACCATCGACAGGACCCACTCCGGCCGGTTGCCGACCAGCGTGAGGACGACGTCGCCGCGGCCGACACCGTGCGCGGCGAGCGTCCCGGCGAGCGCGCCCGCGGCCGACGCGACCTCGCCGAAGCGCCACTCGCGCCGGCCGCCGTCGCGGTCGAGGGCCACCAGCGCGAGCCGGTCCGGGTCGGCGGCGTCGACGATGTCGCGGGCGAAGTTCATCGGCCGGGGAACCTAGCGGCCGCGTGCGTCGTGCAGCGTCGCCGGCGCGCGCGTGCGCGCGCCGGGCAACGCGGGTATCGCCGGGCGATGCACGTGCGCGACGCCCGTCACGGACTGCCGGCCGGCCCGGAGGCCGGCCCGCTGGCGCAGACGGTCGCCCTGCACCGCGACCCGCTCGGCGTGCTGCGCCGGGCGCGGGAGCGCCACGGGGACGTGTTCACCCTGCGCCTGCTGACGGCGCGGCCGATCGTCGTCGTGGCCGATCCCGCGCAGGTGCCCGCGCTGGCGGCCGCCGATCCCGGCCGCGCCCGTGCCGGTTCCGCGCGCCGGCGCATCGTGCCGATGGCCTCGCCGCGGTCGATCTTCGGCGGCGACGGCCGCGGGCACGAGGCCGCGCGCGGTCGTGTCGCCCCGCTGTTCGCGCGCGACGCGGTCGCCGCCCACCGGGCCGCGATGGCGGCGATCGCCGTCGAGCACGTCGAGCGCTGGCCGCGCGGCCGGCCGTTCCGCCTGTTGCCGCGGATGCGCGCGCTCGTCGACGAGGTCTTCGTCCGGCTGCTGCTCGGCGTCGGCGACGAGCGCCGCGCCCCCGCGATCGCGGCGGCGATCGGGCGGATGCTCTGGACCCCGGGCAACCCGCCGCTCTCGCTGCCGGGCGAGGGCGACGGGCTCATGGGCGCCGGCGCGACGGCGCTGTTCGACCGGCGCAAGGCGCCGCTGGCGCGGCTGCTGGCGGAGGAGGTCGACCGGCGCCGCGGCGATCCCGGCGCCGCCGACGTCATCGGGCGCATGCTGCGCAGCGACCCGGCCCAGCCCACGGAGGCGATCGTCGACGAGCTCCTCCCACTGCTCATGGCCGCGCAGGAGCCGCCCGCCGCGGCGCTCACCTGGCTGCTGGACCGGCTGGGCCGCGCGCCGGATCTCGCGGAGCGGTTCCTCGCCGACGAGGACGCCGACGGTGCGCGCGGCGGGTTTCGCGACGCCGTGGTGCGCGAGACGCTGCGCCTGCGGCCGCCGGCCGTGGCGGTCCTGCGCCGGCTGGCGGAGCCGGCCGACGTGGCCGGGCGCCGCCTGCCGGCGGGCGTGGTCACGATGCTCCCGACGGCGCTCGTGCACCGCGATCCGCGTGCCTTCGCGGACCCCGACGCGTTCCGCCCGGACCGGTGGGCGGCGGGCGACGTGCTCGATGCGGCGTTCTTCCCGTTCGGCGGCGGCGCGCGCCGGTGCCTCGGCGAGCACCTCGCCAACGCCTACATCGACGGCCTGACGCCGGTGATCCTGCGCCGCGTGCGCCTGGAGCCGCTCTGGCCGGTGCCGGAGCGGATGGTCCTGCGCGGCACCATCCTCGTGCCGCAGCGCAGCACGCCGGTGCGCGCGGGCCGTCTAGGGCTCCCGGCGCCGGGCCGGCCGCGCGAGGGCGGCCGGCCGGCGGGGCCGGGAGGGCGAGGCTAGGAGCGGCGGAGCAGCGGGCGGACCGTTGCCTCGAACGCCTGCTTGGCGGCGCGGACGGCGGTCCTGCGGGACTCCGCGGCGGGGCGGACGGCCGCGCGGTACGCGTCACGGGCGGCGCGGATCTGCTGTGCGAGGGGACGGACGGTCGTGCGGTAGGCGGCGCGGGCGTCGCGGCAGGCCTGCGCGCGGCGGTCCGGGCGGCAGGCGGCGCGCTTGGCCTCGGCGGCCGTGCGGATCTGGGCGACGATCGGCGTCACCGCGGCGCGGTACGTCTCGCGGGAGGCCGTGGTCGCGGCCTCGAATGCGTCGTCGGCGGCCTGGACCGCGGCGTCGCGCGCGGTGCACGCGGTGGCGACCGTCTGGGCCTGCTCGGCCGTCAGACCGCGCGGGGCCGAGCCGTTCTGGACGGCCTTGCAGGCGCCGCGGGCGCGGTCATGGTCGCGACCGCCGCCATGGGCCGGCGCGGTGGCCGGCAGGGCCAGCGCGAGCAGCATGCCGGTGGCGGGCAGCAGCCGGGAGAGACGTGAGGTCATGGTGTCCTTCGAGTCGGGGTCACGGCACGGCCCGGGGCCGGGCCCGATGCTTCAACAGCAGGCGACCGCCGTTCGATGCGGTCTGCATAGGCATCGGCCGTTCGCGCGCGTGGCTGAAGCCCGCGCCCCTGGCGGCGCGCGCCGGGCCGCGCGGGGACGGCGAGGGCGCCCGGGGCGCCGGGATATTGTTCCGTCAATGGCCCTCGCGACGACTCCGTACACCGAGAAGACCGATGAGCAGAAGGCGATCTGCGAGATGATCCGCCAGTTCGCGGACGAGCAGATCCTCCCGAACGCCGAGCACTACGACGCCGTCGACGAGTTCCCCGAGCCGATCGTGGAGCAGATGCGCCAGCTCGGGCTCTTCGGCGTCACGATCCCCGAGGAGTACGGGGGGATGGGCCTCGACCTGACGACGTACGCGATGATCGTCGAGGAGCTCTCCCGCGGCTGGATCTCGATCTCGGGGATCGTCAACACGCACTTCATCGGGTCCTACCTGCTGATGAAGTTCGGCACGGAGGAGCAGCGCCAGAAGTACCTGCCGCGGATGGCCACCGGCGAGATCCGCGCGGCCTTCAGCCTCTCCGAGCCCGAGCTCGGCTCCGACGTCCAGGCCATCAAGACCTCGGGCAAGAAGGTCGACGACGCGACGTACGAGATCAACGGCCAGAAGATGTGGGTCACGAACGGGCTCCTGTCGCAGCTCGTGTTCGTCCTCGTCAAGACCGACCCGGACGCCGACCCGCGCCACCGCGGCATGACGTGCTTCATCGCCGAGAAGGAGCCGGGCGTCTCCGAGGGCACCGGCGACGCCAAGGGCTTCAACGTCCCGCCGAAGATCAAGAAGCTCGGCTACAAGGGCGTCGAGTCCACCGAGCTGGTGTTCGACGGCTTCCGCTGCCCGGCGGAGAACATCCTCGGCGGCGAGGAGGCCGGCCTCAACAAGGGCTTCTCGCAGATGATGGACGCGCTCGAGGTCGGCCGCGTCAACGTCGCCGCCCGCGGCGTCGGCATCGCCCAGCGCGCGCTCGAGCTCGCGCTGCGCTACTCGCAGGAGCGCAAGACGTTCGGCAAGCAGATCGCGCAGCACCAGGCGATCCAGTTCAAGCTCGCCGACATGGCCACGACGGTGGAGGCGGCCCGCCTGCTGACGCTCAAGGCGGCGCGCATGAAGGACGCGGGCGAGCGGTCCGACCTCGAGGCGGGCATGGCGAAGCTGCTGGCGTCCGAGACGGGCAAGGAGTGCGTCGAGGACTCCTTCCGCATCCACGGCGGCTACGGGTACTCCAAGGAGTACGAGATCGAGCGCCTCTACCGCGACGCGCCGCTGCTGCTGATCGGCGAGGGCACGAGCGAGATCCAGCGCATGGTCATCGGCAAGAAGCTGCTGCAGCGCCACAAGCTCTAGAAACCGGGGATCGTGGGACGGCGGGCGCCAGGCTTGTCCCGGCCTTTGCCTGCTCTTGGGGCGGGCCGCGAGAGGCTCGCCCCATGAAGCCCATCCTGCTCCTCACCCTCATCGCCGCGCTGGCCCTGCCCGCCGCGGCCTCCGCCGCCGTCGTGCGCCAGTTCGAGGGCACGGTCGTGTCCGTCGACCGCGGCGACCGCACGTTCCGGCTCCACGACTCCGAGCGCGGCACCGTGCGCATCAAGGTCACGAGCCGCACGCGGTTCG
>JAXDHC010000234.1:0-2795 GCA_034664705.1 Solirubrobacteraceae bacterium | reverse complement strand
GGCGCGGCGAAGGGCACGACGCCGCTGGTCCTCGAAGCCGGGGCGCGCGGCGTGGAGGTGCGCTGGTTGCTGATCCTCGGCCTCTATGATCTGGTGTTCGGGCTCCTGGCGTACGCGCTGTTCGACTTCCTCGTCGAAGACTGACGCCCGAACGAACGATGCTGTACGGAACCCGCCTCCGAGCCCTGTCGATCGCGACGCTCGTGACCATGACGGTCGCGTTCGCGCTGGCGTTCTTCTACGCGCCGATGGACGCCGACCAGGGCTTCATGCAGAAGATCTTCTACGTCCACGTGCCGCTCGCGATGGTGGCGCTGGGCGGCTTCGTCTTCGGCGGGATCATGGCCGTGCAGCACCTGCGCACGCGCGATCCGCGCTACGACCTGCGCTCCTACGTGGCGATCCACCTCAGCCTCGTGCTCGGCGCGGGCGTGCTCATCACCGGCGCGATCTGGGCCAAGGCGAGCTGGGGGCACTGGTGGGTGTGGGACGAGCCGACGCTCGTCTCGTTCCTCATCGTGTTCCTGCTCTACGCGACCTACCAGCCGATGCGCTTCAGCATCGACGACCCCGAGCGCCAGGCCCGCTACGCCAGCGTGTTCGCGGTGACCGCGGGCGCGTTCGTGCCCCTGAACTTCCTCGCCGTCCGCCTGGCCCAGGCGTACACGCATCCGCGCGTGTTCGCCACCGCGGATGGCGGGCTTCCCCCTCGCATGCAGTGGACCTTCCTGGTCTGCCTTGCGGGAATGACCCTTCTGTACGTGACGCTGTGGCGGTATGAAATGACCTCGAAGAACACATCCGCCAAGCTGCGCGCGCTGCGCCGCAAGCTCGCCGGCGACGATGCCGTCGCCCCGGCAGGCCGCTCCGCCGCGCCGAGCCTTCCCTCCACGTGACCTCGTCCCTGCCCGGCGCCATCCTGGCCGCCACCACGCCCGCCCTTCCCGACAACGTCGGCTACGTCGCCGCGGCGTACCTCGTGTTCTTCGCGCTCGTGCTGATCTACGTCGTGATCATGGCGGCCAAGCTGGTCCGCTTCGAGCGCGACCTCGCCGAGCTCAACGAGCTCGCCGACACGCGCGGGAGCGTCCCCGCCGACCGCGAGCGCGAGCGCGAGGAGGCCGGCGCGCGATGACCGAGCTCATCGCCCTCGGCATCTCGCACAAGACGGCGCCCGTCGCGCTGCGCGAGCGCCTCGCGCTCGGCGCGCACGAGGCCGAGCAGCTCCTGCACGATCTCGTCGCCCAGGAGCACCTGCACGAGGCGGTCGCGATCTCGACGTGCAACCGCACCGAGGTCTACGTCGTCACGAGCGACCCGGTGCAGGCGGAGGCGGCGCTGCTGGCCAACGTGGCCAAGCGCGCGGACATCCGCCCCACCGAGCTCGTCGGCGTCGTGTACGCGCCGCGCAACTGCGACGCGGCGCGCCAGCTGTACCGCGTCACGAGCGGGCTCGAGTCGATGATCGTCGGCGAGGCCGAGATCCAGGGCCAGGTCCGCCGCGCCTACGAGCTCGCGCTCGCCGCCGGCACCACCGGCCCGCTGACCAACCGCCTCTTCCGCGCGGCGATCGAGGCCGGCAAGCGCGTGCGCACGCAGACCGGCATCGGCCGTGAGCGCGTGAGCGTCTCGACCGTTGCCGTCGAGCTGGCGCACGACGCCGTCGGCGAGCTCGCCGAGCGCAGCGTCGTGGTCGTGGGCGCCGGCGAGACGAGCGAGCGGACCGCCCGCGCGCTCGCCGACGAGGGCGTCACCACGATCTTCATCGCCAACCGCCACGCCGACCGGGCGCGGGCGCTCGCCGATCGCTTCGGCGGCACCGTCAGCTCGCTCGACGACCTGCCGGGGCGCCTCGAGCAGGCCGACATCGTCGTGGCCTCGACCTCGTCGCCGCACGCCCTCATCGGCGCCGAGGAGCTCGAGCTCGTCATGCAGGCGCGCGACCGGCGGCCGCTCGTGCTCATCGACATCGCCGTCCCGCGCGACATCGAGCCCGCCTGCGCCGAGATCGAGGGCGTCACGCTCTACGACATGGACGACCTGCAGGCCGTCGTCGCCCGCAACCTCGAGGTCCGCGCGAGCGAGCGCGCCCGCGCCGAGGAGGTCGTCGAGGAGGAGATCCAGCGCTTCGCGCGGTGGATGGCCCAGCTCGACGTCGTGCCGACGATCGCCGCGCTGCGCGAGCACGGCGCCGGCATCGTCGACCAGGTGCTGGCCGAGAACTCCGGCCGGTGGGAGTCCGCGTCCGCGCGCGACCTCGCCCGCATCGAGGCCGTCGCGCGCGCCGTCATGCAGCGCCTGCTGCACGAGCCGACCCTGCGGCTGAAGACCGCCGACCACGAGGCCGGGGGCCACGGCCGCCAGCAGCTCCTGCGCGAGCTGTTCGGCCTCGACGAGCACCCGGCGGCGGACGTGCCGGCCGCCGACGCGCCGGCGGACAACGTCCGCCAGCTCAAGCGCCGGGCGTGAGGCTCGGCACGCGCGGCAGCGCGCTCGCGCTCGCGCAGGCCCGCCAGGTCGCGGAGGCGCTCGGCGGCGCCGAGCTCGTCACCATCACGACGTCCGGGGATCGCGACCGCGCCGCGCTCGACAAGGAGCGCTGGGTGCGCGAGATCGACGCCGCCCTCCTGCGCGGCGACGTCGACCTCGCCGTGCACTCCGCCAAGGACGTCCCCGCCCGGCTCGCCGACGGGATCGCGATCGCCGCCGTCCCCCCGCGCGCCGATCCCCGCGACGCGCTCTGCGGGGCGCCGTCGCTCGCGGCGCTGCCCGGCGGCGCGCGCGTGGGCACGAGC
>JAXDHC010000233.1:0-6666 GCA_034664705.1 Solirubrobacteraceae bacterium | reverse complement strand
GCCATCGACTGCGTGACGTCGACCATGTTCTCGTGCGGGACGATGTACTCCCGCTCCGGGATCGGCTCCTTGTTGATGAGCCACGGCGTGACGCGCTGGATCTTCTTCCAGTGGACCGCGTCCATGTCGACGATGAGGTCCTTGATGACGGGCATGTTGCCCATCGGCTCGACCTCGATGACCCCGTCGCGCGAGCCGTCGCGCGCCATGTCGAGGTGCGTGTGGCACGCCAGGCCGGGCTGGCCGTTGATGCGCACGCCGCACGAGCCGCAGATCGCCGCCCGGCACGAGCAGCGGATGCCGATCGAGCCGTCGAAGCGGGCCTTGGCCTGCAGGATGCCCTCGAGCACCGAGCGGTGCGGCTCGAGGTCGACCGTGTGCTCCTCCCAGTAGGGCGCCTCGCCCGACTCTGGGTCGTAGCGCCGCAGCCGCAGGGTGAAATCCGCCATCAGTGGGTCCTTCCGTGAGCTCGTCCGTGCACGGCTAGTACTTCCTCTCCTCCGGCTGCCAGCGCGTGATCGTCACCGGCGAGTAGGAGATCCGCGGCACTTCGAGGCCGTTGCGTGACAGGTCGATGTGCTTGAGCCACTCGTCGTCGTTGCGCTCGGGGTAGTCGGTGCGGAACTGCGCCCCGCGCGACTCCTTGCGCTCGATGGCGGCCACCACGATGGCCTCGGCGCAGTCGAGCATGTACCCGAGCTCGATGGCGCCCAGCACGTCCTGGTTGAAGACCGTGCCGCGGTCGTCGATGTAGGCCGTGCGCTCCTCCTCCTTCAGGCGGCGCACGACCTCGTGCGCCTCGCGCAGGCCGGCCTCGTCGCGGAACACGGCGACGTGGCGGTTCATGACCGTGCCCAGCTCGTCCTTGATCTCGGAGATGCGCCGGCCGGTGCGCTCGCGGCCGATGATGGCGTCGATCCTGCGCACGTCGTCGCGCAGCTGCGCCTCACCCGTCTGCGGCATGGGCATGCCGGTGGCGCGGCGGGCGGCGTGGACGCCGGCGCGGGCGCCGAAGATCAGCGTGTCGAGCAGCGAGTTGGCGCCCAGGCGGTTGCCGCCGTGCACCGAGACGCAGGCCACCTCGCCGGCCGCGTACAGGCCCGGGATGGAGGTCTGGCCGTCGACGTCGGTCTTGACGCCGCCCATGATGTAGTGCTGGCCGGGGCGGATGATGATGGGCTCGCGCGTGATGTCCACGCCCGCGAAGTCCTTGCCGATGTTGACGATCTCGCGAAGCGCCTCGAGGGTGCGCTTGCGCGGCACGACGGTGATGTCGAGCGCGATGCCGCCGCCGTCGGCGCCGACGCCGCGACCCTCGTTGATCTCGGTCTGCTCGGCGCGCGAGACGACGTCGCGCGACGCCAGCTCCATCTTGTTCGGCGCGTACTTCTCCATGAAGCGCTCGCCGTCGGCGTTGAGCAGGTGCGCGCCCTCGCCGCGCGCCCCCTCGGTGATGAGGAAGCCGTTCTCGGCGAGCGTCGTCGGGTGGTACTGGATCATCTCCATGTCCATCAGCGGCGCGCCGACCCGGTAGGCCTGCGCGATGCCGTCACCCGTGCAGATGAGCGCGTTCGTCGTCGGCTTGAAGCACTGCCCCGCGCCGCCGGAGGCGAGGATGACGTTCTTGGCGCGGAAGGTCTCCATCGCGCCGGTGCGGATGTCGCGCGCGACGCACCCGACGCACGTGCCCTCCTCGTCGAGGATGAGCGACGTCGTGAACCACTCCTCGTAGCGGTCCACGGTGTCGGAGTGCTTCATCAGCTGCTCGTAGAGCACGTGCAGGATCGCCTGGCCGGTGATGTCGGCCACGTAGTACGTCCGGGCGGCCGAGGCGCCGCCGAAGGCGCGCGTGCCGAGCTCGCCGCGGTCGTTGCGGTGGAACGTCACGCCGATGTGCTCGAGGTGCAGCAGCTCGTCCGGCGCCGCCCGGCACATGATCTCGATCGCGTCCTGGTCGCCGAGGAAGTCCGAGCCCTTGACGGTGTCGTACGCGTGGGACTCCCACGTGTCCTCGGGATTGAGGGCGGCGTTGATGCCTCCGGCGGCGGCGACCGAGTGCGAGCGGACCGGGTGGACCTTGCTCATGATCGCCACCGTGGCGCCCGCGTCGGCGGCCGCGAGGGCGGCCCGCTGGCCGGCGAGGCCCGCCCCGATGATCAGAACGTCGTGTGCTGGCATGGCCCGCTGGACTCTATAGGGCGACCCCCGCCTTCGATCCCTCCCCGTGGGGTCCGAACCGGCGCGGGAGGCCGTTCTGGAATCGGGGTACGACGGTCGGCTAGGCCAGACGGCCGGGGACCGCGGCGGCGAGCGCCCGGCGCACCTGCTCGAGCGTCACGACGCCGCAGAGGCGCTGCTCGCCGTCGACGACCATCAGCGCGCCGAGCCGCCGCAGCGGCTCCGAGCCGAGCAGCTGGTCGATCGGCAGGTCGCGGCGGACGAACGTCTCCTCGTCGGCGCCCGGGTCGAGCACGTCGCGCACCGTGAGCGCCGGGCGGCCGTCCGAGACGGCGCCCTCGACGGACTCCTCGCGCAGGACGCCGAGGAAGCGTCCCATGCCGTCGACGACGGGGAACCACGGCCAGCGGTAGCGCTGGAAGAACGCGTCCTGGGCCTCGAGCACGGGCAGGTCGCCGGGCACGGTGACGGGCTCGGGGTCCATGACGTCGGCGACCGTGACGCCCTCGAGGCGCTCGGAGAACCGGCTCGTCGCCACGGCCCCGCGCGCGGCCTGGCTGAGGAACCAGCCGAGGACGCCCATCCAGATGCCGCTGATCGGATCGTCGCGCAGCACGAGGTAGACGCCGAGACCGATGAGGATGTAGCCGAAGCCCTGGCCCAGGCGGGCGGAGAACCGCGTGCCACGGTTGCGGTCGCCCGTCACCTTCCACGCGATCGCGCGCGCGATCCGCCCGCCGTCGAGCGGGAACGCGGGGACCATGTTGAAGACGAGGAGGAACGTGTTGACCAGCGCCAGCCAGCCGAGCAGCGCGAAGACCGGATCGGTGCCGTCCACGGCGAGCCGGGCGGAGTCGAGGAAGTCGCCGGTCCGCGCGGCGGCCAGGCTGCCGGCGAAGCACAGGGCGATGATGACCGCCGTGACCGCGGGGCCGGCGGCGGCGACGCGGAACTCCTCGCCGGGCGAGCTCGTGTCGCGCGTGAGCTTCGCGAGACCGCCGAAGAACCACAGGTCGATCCCCGAGATCCCGATCCCGTTGCGCCGCGCGACGAGCGCATGGCCGAGCTCGTGCAGGATCAGCGAGAGGAAGAAGAGCGCCGCCCCGATGACCGCGACGACGTAGGCCGTCGTCTGGGAGTAGCCGGCGAGCTCCTGGCGGAAGTAGTCCGACAGCCAGTAGATCATCAGGAACAGCACGAAGAACCAGCTCGGGCTGGCGCCGATGCGGATGCCGAACAGCCGGGCGAGCTGGATCGAGCCGGAGCCCATCATCGCCGCACATGGTGGCAGGCGCGGTGGGGCCCTGCGCGACTCCGGCGCCGCGCGCTACGCCGGCGGCCTGTGGCGCGCGACGATCGCCGCGGTGTCCGCGCCCGCGGGCTCCCACTCGGCGGCGAGCGCCGGCTCGGTGCGCAGCGCCGGCACGGCCGCGAACGTCATCGTGAGCGGGCAGCCGAAGCCGGCCTCGGCGGACGGCGCAGTGGGAGAGCGCGGCGCGGGCGACGTGCGCGCCCCGCTCGGCGGCCGTCCACGGCAGGGCGTGCAGCCCGTGGCGCCAGAACCCAAGCACGGTTCGGCGCGCCGGGCAACGGCGGCGCTTGCCCCGGTCGCGGCCCGGTGCTTGGATCCCCCGCAGGCCGGGCGCGACGCGTGGGCGCCGCGCCGTCCGGGCCGCCGCCATGTCCGAGCACATCGACCCAGCCGCGCTCTTCACGCTCGCCGACGCGGGCTGGTCGGTCCGCGCGGACGACGGCCGCCTGGTCTTCGTCAACGGCGCCTCGACGATCGACGTCCCCGTCGAGGGGCTCATGCGCTGGGCGCGCGACGGCGAGGAGATCTCCTTCGACGAGGCGCTCGACGCGGTCCCCGCCGAGCTGCACGGCTGGATCAGCATGGCGGCGCTCATCGCGCTGCGCCACTGCCTCGGGGCGCACGTCCTCGCGGCGGCGCTCCCGGCCGGCTACGCGGACTGGAGACGGCTCGCCGAGCGCGCGCGGCCCGTCGTCGGCTGGATGGACGCGCTCGCGCGCCTGGACGGCATCGAGGTTCCGCCCATCCCCGAGGGGATCGCCGACGGGTTGGCCGACCCGCCCGAGGACGGCGCGTCGGCCCGACCGCCGGGTTAGGCCACCGGCTCGGGCCGGCCGAAGAAGAAGCCCTGGCCGTAGTCGATGCCCGCCTCGCGCAGGGCCTCGGCGAGCGTCTCGCTCTCCACCGTCTCGGCGATCGTCGCGACGCCGAGCGCTCGCGACATCTGGGCGAGCGCCGCGATCACGAGCCGGTCGGCCTCGTCGCGCTCGATGCCGCGGACGAAGCTCCCATGGACCTTGATGGCCGTGATCGGGAGCGTCCTGGCGTGGTGCAGGGAGCCGAACGCGAGGCCGAAGTTCAGCAGCAGGATCTGCGGGCCGCACGCGCGGATGCGGTGCACGGTGCTGCGCATCCCCAGCGGCGCCTCCGCGCCGACGATCTCGACGATCAGCCGCTTCGCGGCGTCGGGGTCCTCCGCGAGGATGGCGACGGCGGCGTCGCCGGCCCCGCGGTCCAGCACCGTGGCCGGCGACAGGCGGACGGCGAACCGCCGGGCGGGATGCTCGCGCAGGAGACCGATCGCCCGCCGCAGCAGCCAGCGGTCGATGTCGACGATGAGGCCGCTGCTCTCGGCGACCGGCAGGAAGACGGAGGGGAAGACGAGCTTGCCGGCGTCGTCGCGCAGCCGCAGGGTCAGCTCGGTGAAGCGGACCTCGCCGGTGTCGAGCCGGCACACGGGCTGGCCGTGCACGACGAACCCGGCCTCGTCGAGGCCCTCGCGCAGGCGCCGCTCCCAGCGCAGGCGCTTGAGCGCGCGCTCGCGCGCGTCGCGACCCGACAGCGCCACGCCGGCGCCGGTGCGCACCGCGTCCTCGAGCGCGGCGCCGGCCGACCCGTACAGCGCGTCGGCCTCCGCCTGCTGCCCGGGGTCGCACGCCGCGACGCCCGCCGCGAACGAGAGCGCGACGGCGCCCGGCGACCCGCCGGACGGCTCGCCCGGCAGGCGGGTCAGGCGGCCCTCGGCGAGCACGAGCGACTCCCGGCCGGTGGCCTTGAGGAAGGCGGCGAACTCATGCGGGCCGGTCCGGGCCAGGCGGGCGTCCTCGGGCAGCGCCTCGGCGAGCGCGGTGGCGCCGCGCTGGACGAGCTCGTCGGCGGCGGCGGAGCCGTGCACGGCCTGGACGTCGGCGGCCGGCAGCAGCTGCAGGCGCACCACGGACAGCGGCCGGTCCTCGGCGAGGGTCACCCGCAGGTCGCGCAGGAACGTCGGCTCGGTCAGCAGGCCGGTCAGCGGGTCCACCCTCTCCGCCAGCGCCGCCTGGCCCGCACGCTTGCGGTCCGAGATGTCCACGACGTGCGACAGGAACACGCGCGAGCCCGGCTCGCGCGAGATCAGCGACAGGTGCACGGCCGCCCACACCGTCTCGCCCGCCGTGGTGAGGAAGCGCTTCTCGTACGGGAACACCCCCTCGGCGCCATCGGCGAGCCACGCCGAGACCCAGCGGCGCTCGCGCGCCGCGTCGCCGGGGTGCGTCACGTCCCACATCGCGCGCCCGATCAGATCCTGCTCGGCGTAGCCGAGGAGGCGGCACATCGCCTGGTTGACGCTCAGGATCACGCCGCGGTGGTCCTCGTCGGCGCGGGTCAGCCACATGCCGACGGGCGCGCCGTCGAAGGAGAGGCGGAAGCGCTCCTCGGCCGCCTCGCGCGTGCTGTGCAGCGCGTCGCGCTCGGTGACGTCGAGGCCGGCGGCCACGATGTGGTTGATGGCGCCGTCGTGGTCGCGCAGCAGCGAGAAGCGCCACTCGACGGGGACGCGCGCGCCGTCCCTGCGCAGCCAGTGGACGGTGATGTGGCCGCCGGGGATGTCGCCGCGCACCAGGCGCTCCACGAGCGCGGCGGTGTCCGCGCGGTCCTCGGGGGCGACGCGCTGGGTCATCGTCATCCCGGCGAGCTCCTCGCGGGTGTAGCCCGTGAGGTCGCAGACGGCGGCGTTGAACCACGTCGGCCGCCCGGTCCGGTCGAGCACCGCGACGGGCACGGCCGCGGCCTCGAGGGCCGCGGCGAGCACGTCGTCACTGGGCGCTGAGGTCGAGGTTCCGGCGGCCACGGGGCCTGCCGAGCGTACCCCCGCGACCCGGGCGCAGGCCCGTCCGCCGTGGTCGATCGACACTCCGGCGGACGGTGTGTCGGCCGCCCGCCCTGGGCCGGCTACCGGATCAGGCCGGAGCGCATGCCCACCGCGACGGCGTGGGCGCGCTCGTTGACCCCGAGGCGCTCGAACAGGGCCTTGCTGTGCGACCGGACGGTCGCCTCGGAGATGCCGAGGCGGCGGGCCATCTCGGGACGGCTGGTGCCCTCCGACATGAAGCCGAGGATCTCGCGCTGGCGCTGGTTGAGCGGCTGGCTGCGCTCGGCGGCCTCCTGCAGGCGCGGCGACACGTACGCGCGGTCCT
>JAXDHC010000232.1:0-8231 GCA_034664705.1 Solirubrobacteraceae bacterium | reverse complement strand
GCCGACGCGCCCGCGGGCGTCCGCTGAGCCGCACCCCCCGGGTCCATCGGAGCGGCAGGGGCACCGGCTCCTGCCGCTCCTCGAGAGGGCGCTCGAGCGTCGCCCGCGGCGTCACGGGCGGCGCGGGGCGGGATCGTCAGCCGGCGTCGTGCTCGTCCAGCGGGGCGAGCCGTCGGTTGCGCAGGAACCGCCAGGCCTCCTCGGAGGCCGAGACCCCCAGTTTCGGGCCCGGATCGGGCGGGTCTGCACCGGGCCAGGCGTGCGTGCCGCCGACGAGGCGCAGATGCTCGACCGTCGTGGCGCCGCGGCATTGCGTCCAGTCGAGGCGCACGACACCCGGGCGCTCCGGCGTGACCCGGGGGACCGGCCGGCAGGCGTCACGGCCGGCCCACCCCCTCAGCCAGCGCAGGACGTCGGCCTGCGGATCCTGGGGCGTTCCCCGATACGGGACGACCGCGTCCGCCGTCCCGTGGATCTCGAGGAGCGAGAGCGGCCGGCGCGCCCGGCACGCCGGGAGCGGCCCGTAGGCGCCGGCCACCGCGACCACGCCGGCCAGACGGTCGTCGCCGGCGCACGCGAAGCGCGCCGCCATCCCGGCGCCGTTGGACACCCCGACGGCGGACACGCGCCGGGCATCGAAGCATCCGCCGGCGAGCACGCGGTCGAGCAGCACGTCGAGGAACTGCACGTCGGCGCCGTCCTCCGCGGCCGAGATCCGCCAGAGCGGCCGCGCGGCGTCGGGGTAGACGACGCCGAAGCCCTCGCGATCGGCGAGCCGGGACAGCCCGGAGTAGCGCTCCATGAACGCGCCGTTCGCGTAGGCGCCGTGCAGGGCGACCAGCAGCGGCACGCGACCGGCGGCGCGTCTTCGCGGGAGATGGACGAGTGCGGATCGCGTCCCCTGCCCCTCGACGGTGACTGACACGCGCACCGTCCGTCCGGGCGGCAGCCCGCACGTCAGTGCGGCGTCCACGGGCTGCGCCGCCCGCCGCACCGCGGGCGCCGGCGCCGCACCCGCGAGAACCACGATGGCGACGGCGAGCAGTAGGAAAGCGCTCGCGACCAGCGCGAGGCGGGACGGGCGTCCAGCACGCATCGGCGGCCGAAGATAGGGCCGTTGTCTGAAGAAATCGTGAGAGGCCGGCTCAGGGCGGCGTGGCCGACGGGAGCCACAGAACGAACCGCGCGCCCGCGGACGTGTCCTCGAGGACGAGGTCCCCGCCCATCCGCCGCGCCAGCTCGCGGCCGATCGCCAGCCCGAGACCGAAGCCGCCGGGCTCGGCCTGAGCGCCCCGGGAGAAGCGCTCGAAGATCCGCTCCTCGTCCGCGTCGGCCACGCCCGGGCCCTCGTCCGCGACCGCGACTCCCGCCTGGTCGCCCGAGGCGGTCAACTGCGCGTGGACACCGCTGGCGGCCGGGGTGTGGCGCAGCGCGTTGTCGAGCAGGATGCGCAAAATCCGTGCGACCGTGCCGGGATCGGCCAGCGCCCAGCGGTCGCCGCCGTCCTGAACGGCGACGCTGCGGCCCTGCACGGCCAGGCGCACGTCGAGCTCGGCGACGACCGACCGCAGCACCTCGCCGAGCTCGACCGGCTCGCGCCGCAGCGCCAGGCCGGCGTCGATCCGGCTGAGGTCGAGCAGCTCGCCGGCGAGCTGCGACAGCCGGGCGGCCTGCTCGTCGGCGTTCCGTGCCTGCTGCCGCGCGTCGTCGATGTCGAGCGGCTGGGCCTCGAGGTCGGAGATCAGCAGGTCGAGCATCACCTGCAACGACGCCACGGGGGTCCGCAGCTCGTGCGAGGCGGTCGACACGAACACGCGGCGGGCCTGCTCCTGCTCTCGCAGCCGCTCCTGCATGTACGCGAACGTGCGGCTGAGGTCTCCGATCTCGTCGCGGCCGCCCTCCGGCCGGAACTCCGCGACCGGCCCAACCTGCGCGACGCGCTCGGCGGTGTCCCGCAGGCGCCGGATGCGGCCCGCGGTCCGTCCGGCGATGAGCACGCCGACGAGCACCGCTCCCAGCAGGCCCGCGGCGGCCGCCACGGTGAACGCCCGCCGCACGACGCTGGTCACGGCCTGGACGTCGTCGAGCCGGCGGCGCACGGCGATGACGACGCGCTGCCCGGCGATCGTGGCCGGCATCGCCACCTGGGCCTCGCCGTGCGAGCCGTTGCCCGCGATGACCTGCTGCTTCCGGCCGGTCCGCAGCGCTTCGCGCGCCACGCTGAAGGACTCCTGAGGATCGGGATCGGTCGTCGCCAGCACGCGGCCCGAGTGGTCCAGGAGCGCGACCTCCGCGCCGCTGCGCCGCAGCCCGCGCATGGCCTCGCGGAGCCGCGGGCTGCCCGGGCGCAGCGCCGAGGCCGGCAGGTCCGCGAAGTCCCCCAGCTCGGTGCGGACCGTCTGGGTGAGGGTGTCGCCCTCGGCGTCGCGCAGCTGCCGGTCCAGCGGCGAGAACAGCGCCACCGCCGCGACCGCCAGGGTGAGGGCGCTCACGCCCGCGAGCACGGCGACGTAGCGCGCGCGTAGCCCCAGACGCACGGTCAGGGCTCGCCGATGCGGTACCCGGCCCCGCGTACCGTGAGGATCAGCTCCGGCTCCTCGGGCCTGACCTCGAGCTTCTCGCGCAGGTGACGGACGTGCACGTCGACCGACCGCGGGTCGCGATACGCGCTGTCGCCCCAGACCGCGCGCAGCAGCTCGTGGCGGGAGTGCACGCGATCGCGCCGAGCCATGAGCGCGTGGAGGATCTCGAACTCCGAGAAGGTGAGGTCGACGGATTCCCCGTCGCGCCTGACCTCGCGCCGGCCGGGGTCGAGCGCGAGCGGGCCGATGTGAAGCGGCGTCCCCGCGCGGTCGTCGCCCGACCCGACGCGCCGCAGGACCGCGCGGATGCGACTGCGCAGCTCCGCGGGGCGGAACGGCTTGACGACGTAGTCGTCGGCGCCCGCCTCCAACCCGAGCACGGCATCCGCCTCGCTGTCGAGCGCGGTGAGCATGATCACCGCCACGGGGTTTCGCCGGGCGCGCAGCTCGCGGCAGACCTCGTAGCCGTCGGGGCTGCCCGCCCCCAGCGCGATGTCGAGCAGGACGACGTCGAAGTGCTGCGTGCTCGCGCGGTCGATCGCCGCGCGGCCGTCGGGGACGCCGACGACGCGGTGGCCCTCGCGCTGGAAGGACTGACGCAGGGCCTCGCGCAGCGAGGACTCGTCGTCGCACACCAGGATGTCGAGAGCCTGGGACGCCATCGGTGGCTCAACCGTAACGCTGTGGGGCGAATCAGGCATGGGCGCCCGCCATCCGTGCCTGCGCCGCCGAGAGCCGCCATGCGGCCACGCCGGCCAGCCCGAAGGCGAGGAGGTGCGCGGTCGACGAGGCGACGGATGCGCCCAGCGGCTCGGCGAAGACGATGAGGCCGCCGGCCACGGCGACGAGGTTCGTCGCCGCGGTCATGAGCGCGATCACGGGCAGTGCGGGGCCGATCTGCAGCCCGCGCTGGAAGCTGAAGAACGCGCCGGCGCTCGCCACGACGACGACCACGACCCAGGGCGAGAGCACGGCGGCGAGCAGTCCGCCGGTGTGCAGCGCGGCGGTCGCCGCCTTCGTCGCCGCATCGGCCGCCCCGTAGAGCACGCCCGCGGCGACGCCGAGCCCGTGGGCGCGCCGGCCGCCGGGGGGCGCGGCCGCGAAGGCCGCCGCGGTCGCGGCGGCGACGGCGAGGAACGCGGCCATCAGGCCCGCGGCGGCGATGCCGGCGCCCGGCGGTCCCGCGCCCACGGCGAGGAGGACCAGGGCGCCGACCATGAGCAGGACCGCGCGGCGCTCCGGCGCCGACAGCGGTGCGCGCGTGATGCGGGCGGCGACCGGCACGGCGAGTGCCAGCCCACCGGCCGAGAAGGCCTGGACGAGCGAGAGCGGCGCCTGGGAGAGCGCGGCGACGTGCACGCCCCATCCGGCCAGCCCCGCGGCCGCGCCGGCGAGCCACAGGCGCGACGCCAGCAGCCCGCGCATAGACGCGGCGGGCCGGCGAAGCGTGATCCGCGGCGCCGTTCTCGAGCCCAGGTGCTGTAGGAGGAAGCTGCCGTTGAGGGCGACGGAGGCGAGGAGCGCGAGCGCGACTCCGATGAGCGCGTGGCCCGTCATCGCGCGGCCCCGATCTGCTGCCCCGCCCAGCGCACCATCGCCGGCGTCTGCCCGCGCCAGAGGCGCCAGTCGTGGCGACCCGGGAGCAGCCGCTCCGTGACGGTCGCGCCGGCCGCGCGCAGCGCGCGCCCCAACGGGCGCAGGTCGGCGGTCGCGGGGTCGTCCGCCCCGCCGAAGAGATAGGCGTGCAACGGCAGCTTCGCCAGGTCGGCTCGCCGTGTCCGGGCCAGATCGATGGGGCTGTTGGCCCGCAGTCGTGCGGCGGACGCCCCCTTGAAGACGCCCACGGGCGTCTGGTGGTAGTAGCCCGACCACCCCTCGAACGCGCCGAAGGTCGCGGGGTGGCGCAGGGTGAGGTTGGCCGCCGCGTAGGCGCCCTCCGAGTTCCCCGCCAGGACACGGTGCGACCGGTCGGCGACCGTCGGCCAGCGGGCGTCCACCGCGCGGACGACATCGAGCACGAACGAGTCGTAGTGGCCGTGGCGGGTGTCGGCCCACTCCGTGTCGCCGGCGAAGCTCCCGTCCCCGCCATCCGGCATCACGGTGAGGAACGGACGGATCGCGTGGCGCGCGACGAGCGTGTCGACCGCCACGCCGAGCGCGCCCGCGTTGACGAACAGCCGCGGCGTCCCCGGCGCGCCGTGGAGCAGGTAGAGGACGCCGAAACGCCGGCCCTGCGCGGCGGCGGCGGCGTATCCTGGCGGCAGGTACACGTCGTAGGTCCGCATCGCTCCGAGCGCCGCGGAGCGGAAGCGGATCGAGCGCAGCGATCCCTGATCGACCCCCGGCGGGTCGCGGGGCGGGCCGAATCCCCGGTAGAGGTAGTAGTCGTGGGCGTAGGACCAGACCCCGTAGCAGCCGACGAAGACCCACGCGAGCGTGAGCGCGAGCACGGCCCGGCGCCTCACCGCCGGCCCCACGCCCGCGGCATCGCGGCGGCTGCCGTGGCGCTCGTCGTCCTTGTCGTCGCGGTCGCCTGCGGCATCGGCTGGACATACGCCCTGCGCGCCGCGGGCCTGCTGCCGTACGGCCCGGAGGTGGCTGGCGCGCTGCCGCTGCAACAGCTCGAGGGCAGTGACGCCCAGCCGCTGGCGCGCGTCGTCGCGGCGTGGATCGCGGCCGGGGCGGTCGCCGGCCTGGGGCTCCGCCGGGCGGGGCTGGGCGTGCTGTCCCGCGTCGTGCTGACGGCCGTTCTCGCGACGCTGCTGTTGATGGCCGCGGGCGCCGTCTCCGACGCCGCGACGGTGTCGGGCGCGGTGCCGAGCCACATCACCGGCCAGCTCTCGCGCGCGGGAACATGGGTGGCGGCGGGCCTGATGACGCTTGGCGCAGCGCTCCCGGCGCGGCGACGACGGGCCGGGCGCGCGGCTCCCAGCGCGCGGTGAGCAGCCGCGCCCGAGGCGCGCGCACGTACGCCTCGGCCTGCAGGACCCGCAATCCCACCACCGGCAGCCGTGGCAGCCCCCGGTGGACGAGGTAGCGCGGCTCCCAGCGCGGCGCGAACTTCTTGTTGAACATCACGAGGCGCTCGAGCTGGAAGCGGCCGCGGCCCACACGCAGGAGCGCGCGCGCGACGCGCTGTGTGAGCGTGAGCGAACGGTCGGCGGCCATGATGTGGGCGAAGCCGGCGAAGTTCAGGCTGACGGCGCGCAGGCCGAGCTCGCGCGCGTGCTCGATGGCGCGTACGACGAGCGCGTCCATCAGGCCGTTGGGCGTGTCCCCGACCCGCCGCATCGCGTCGAGCGACAGCCCCCCGGCGTACTCGGCGAAGCGCACGAACGCGCGCACGCGGCCATCGGGGTCGCGTCCGAGGACGTACAGGGAGTGGTCGTCCTCCTCGGCGCCCCAAAGCCGGCCGAGCGTCATGGCGAAGCCGGTCAGCCGGGGCTGCGCGGCGCGCCAGGCGCGCTCGACGGCGAGCAGCTCGTCCACGGCCGCTGGCGAGAGCCGCGCGCCGGAGAGGAGCTCGACGGTCCACCCGCGGCGGCCCTGACGCGTCACGGCGTGACGCAGCGCCTTCATCGACCGGCCGGCGAGGCTGAACGTCGCCGGGTCGACGACCGCCTCCTCGCCGATGCAGACCGCCTGCAGCCCGAGCCTCCGGTAGCCGTCGAGGTGCCGCGCGCTCGCACCGGTGAGGACGACGGCCCAGCCGTGGCGGGCCGCCTCCCGCTCGAAGCTCGCGAGGATCGCCGGCGCGGCGGCCGCGGGGCCGATCGGGTCGCCCGAGACGACCGCTGTGCCCCGCAGCGTCCGGTACGCGAGGACGCCGCCGTGCGCGAAGTGGAACGCCTTGTCCTCGCGCAGCGCGAACGGGGCGAGGGAGTCGGTGGCGTGCTCGGCCACGATCGCGGCGGCACGGGCGTGCGCCGCGGGCGAGTGGCCGTCGGCGGAGGCCGACGGCCGGACGAGCCGGACGATGAGCGCCGTGGCGGCGACGAGCGCCGCGACGACGAGCACGTCGAGGCCCACGGCCGGCGGGGCGCCGGAGCGCAGCCACCAGCTGCCGTCCCACAGCCATCGCCCGGCCATTCCCACCGCCGAGAGCAACGTGGCCGCGCGGTCGGCGGTGAGCACGGCGACGACCGCCAGTCCCCACGCTCCGGCGAGGGCGGCGACGACGACGACGGCGAGGCGCCGGGCGTCGCTCCCACCGCCGCCGAGACGGAACGAGCGGCGGCCGGCGACGAGCGCCACCGCCCCGGCCAGCGCCAGAGCCGACGGCAGCACGCGCCCTTCGACGAGGCCGGCGACGCCCAGGCCGACGAGCGCCGGCGCGATGATCGCGGCCGCCCGGCGCGAGCCTCGCCAGAGCGCGTGGGCGCCGACGATGAATCCCACTGAGGCGGCCGCGGCGAGGAGGTGCGCGAGTCCCGTCGGCGGTCCGGGCGCCGTGCCGAGCGGCCCGCCGCCCTCGCCCGTGACCAGCGCGGCGATGATCGCGGCCGCCGTGACGGTCGCCGCCAGCGCGGCGGCCGCGACAGCCGGCGTGGCCAGACGCCCGGCGGGCATGTCAGGCGTCCACGGGCCGCGCCGGTCCGCCGTTCCGCGGACGGCGCAGCTCCCCGAGCTCACGCACCGTCCGCGCGCCGAGCCGCGGCCCCGCGCCGGTCTGCCGCCCCGCGACGCGCGCCCGGTGGTGGACCGGAACCTCGGCCAGGCGCGCCCCGGCGTGGCGGCTTCTGACGAGCAGCTCGGCGCCGAAGAGCGCTCCGCTGGTCCGAAGGTCGAGCTGCTGCAACAGCTCGCGGCGCGCGAGCCGGAACGCGCAGTCGACGTCGCGTACGGGGAGGTCGAACGCGGTGCGGACGAAGCCGTTCCACAGCGCGGTACCGAGGCGCTTGGCCACCGGGCCCTGCGGCAGGATGCGCCAGCCCACGACGACATCGGCCGACTCGGCGACCGCGAGGAAGCCCTCGAGCTCGCCGATGTCGAACTGGAGGTCGGCGTCGACCAGGAGCACCCACGGCTGCCGCGCGGCGGCGATGCCCGAGCGCAGCGCCTGGCCATGGCCCAGGTTCTGGGCGTGGACGATCAGGCGGATGCGCGCATCCCGCGCGGTCATCGCGCCGGCGACCGGCACCGTGTCGTCGGTGCTGCCGTCGTCGACGATGAAGATCTCGTGCGCCGTGGCGAAGCGCTCGGCCGCATCGGTCGCATAGCGGACGACGTCGGGCAGGTTCTCGGCCTCGTTGAAGCACGGCAGCACGATGCTCAGGCCACTCAGAGCCTCGGGCGGACGCTCGCGTGCGAAGGTGGTCGTGGTCGTGGCGCTCATGGTGACTCCGGGGTCCGGTGGATGAGCGGAACGTAAGATCGGTGCCGTTGCGGTCGGTGCCACGTCGCGTTGGCATCGCGTTAGTGGCCGCAGATTTCGATGGCCGCGGCCGCCGCGGTAGGGCACCATGCGCGGGCATGAGTCCGGGCAGAAGGCGCCTCGGCGCCGCTTCGGTGCTGGTCGTCGTGGTCGCGGCCGCGGTTCTCGTTTGGCAGCTGGCGGGTGGCGGCGACTCGGCGCGCGACATCGGTGCCCGGCTCGATCTGGTCGACGAGGGGCCGTTCGAGCTGCGGCTGGGCGGCGCGCTGTGGGCC
>JAXDHC010000231.1:0-5438 GCA_034664705.1 Solirubrobacteraceae bacterium | reverse complement strand
ACGACGTGCGCTCGGGCCGCGCCGCGGTCGGCGCCCGGGCCGGCCTGGTCACCTCGCGCATCGAGGGGCTCATGCAGTCCGGCATCGCGGCCGGCACGCATGTCGCGGCCAAGGCGACCGAGCGCGTGGCGCGGGGCATCCGATAGGCCGGCCGGCTCGCGCCGCGGTCGCCTGGCGCCGGACCGTCGCCCTCAGGTCGCGCTGAACGCGCCGGCACTTACGGCCACGCCGGCCGAGCCCGAGGACCGGCGATGGCGCATGGATCATTCCTACGGCGCGGCGCGTGGTCGGACCGCCGGGGTGGCGGCGACGTTTGCGGCCGGCGTCGGCGCGACGGTTGACACCGTTGGACCAACATCTCTACTGTTGGACAATCATGCAACGAGACGACCCGAGGCCGGACGAGCATAGCCCGTTGGCCGGCGCGTCCGGGACCCGCGGCGGCGAGGCCTACGGTCGAGGGCTCCGTGCGGTCGGGCGGCGCAATCTCTCCGAGGAGGTCGTCGACCGGCTCCTCGAGTTCGTTGCCGACGGCACGGCGCCCGAGCGTCAGCTCCCGGTCGAGCGCATCCTCTGCGAGCGGCTCGACGTCAGCCGCAACACCGTTCGCGAGGCACTCTCGACGCTGACGCATCTGGGTGTGGTCGAGACCCGCGGCAAGGGCCGGTACGGCAGCCTGGTGGGTGCACGGGCGCTCCTCGCCAACCGAGTTCGCGGCCACCTCGCCGAGCGCGAATTGATCCAGCACCCGCTGGAGGCGCGCCGCATCCTCGAGCCGAGCATCGCCGCCCTGGCGGCAGAGCGCGCGACGGATGACGATCTCGCCGAGATCGCGCGAGCTCTGGACCGTATGGAGGCATCGGTCGGCGACGGAAGCGAGGTCGTGCTGTACGACTCCGCGTTCCACGCAGCCGTCGCGCGCGCCGCCGCGAACCCCACCCTCGCGTTCCTCATCAACGCCCTCACCGATGCGCTGGAGGAGAGCCGCGAGCTCTCGTTCCGTCCGGAGACGGGCGCGAAGACCGCCATCGAGGGCCACCGCGAGATCTTGGCCGCTCTGCGGGCCCATGATCCTGTGGCGGCCAACGAGGCGATGCTTGGTCACATCAACGACATCGAGCGCCTGATCCGGCTGTCGCTCGAGGACCAGCCGTCGGCCGGCACGGCGGCACCGGATGACTAGCTACGCGGGCGTGGCATCGCCGCGCGTCGTCAGCGCTGATCGGGTCCGTCTCCCCCGGCGCGGTGCCCGACCACGACCTGCGTCACATTTCTTGCAATGTGAGTGAGCGCGTGGACGCAGGCGACGCCTGCCACGCGGACTCGGCCGACGCAGTGTGTCGTCACACCATTCGTAGTGGTACGGCTCCATTTATGAAGAAATCCTCCGTAACCGGAGCGACCGCCCCTGTCAGCAATTACCATTAAAGGACCGGGCACTCACCTGAATTGACGAGGACAGACGTTCCGTGTAGCGTCGCCAGTGACGCTTAATTTGTAAGTATGGGAGAGAGAGTTACGCAATGACCGTAAAGCAATGTGTAGGTGCGGCAAGCCTTCGCCGGGCGATGTGGCGCCGCGGCGCGGTTGCGATCGCAGCGGCGGGGCTGCTGGCCGGCTGCGGCAGTTCGACGACGGGCGGGACGACGACCGAGGCCCAGGCCGACACGGCCGCGCCGGCCGCCGTGTCAGACGCTCCGGACCAGCTCAAGTCGTTCGCCACGGAGCCGCAGTCGGGCTTGAACAAGGACATCAACGACGCTTTCAAGCGATTCGCGGTGCCGAGCGTGTCCGAGGCGACGCAAAAGGTCCTGGACTTCTCTGCTCAGCTCGAGTCGGGTGAGTCCAAGGCGGGCCAGGGCAAGAAGATCGCTTACGTCACCGAGTGCGCCACCGAGAACGCGTACTGCCTCACGCGCCTGAAGGCCGTGCAAGCCACTGTCAAGAAGTACGGCGCCACGATGAAGATCTTCAATGCGGGCTTCGATGCCGGCAAGCAGCTGAGCGTCGCGCAGACCGCGAGCACGGGCGACTTCGACGGCTTCATGTTCGGCCCGGTGGCTGGCAAGCTTGGGTGCCGGATCTGGAAGCAGTACCTCCGCCCCACCGGCAAGCCCATCATCAACATGGACATCCCGATGTGCGGCAACGCCGAGCACACACCCGGGATGGCGGCGACGCTCACCATGCAGAGCACGCCGTACTTCATGGCCCAGTTGGCGCATGCCTTCTCCAGCTGCAAGGCCAAGTGCAAGGTGATCGCGATCGGCGGGTTCACCGGGACCGACCTGTTCGGGTACTGGCAGACGGCGCTGAGGACCGAGGCGGCGGCCTACCCCAACGTGGAGATCGTCGTCGACCAGGCCGCGAACTTCGACCCGACGAAGGGCTTCGCCGCCGTCCAGACGGGCCTTCGCGCGCATCCGGATGCCAGCGTGGTCGTCTCTTCGTGGGATGACATGACGCGCGGCGCCATCCGGGCCATTGACGCCGCCGGCAAGGAGCCCGGCAAGGACGTGCGCGTGTACAGCGCCGGCGGCTCGAAGGCCGCGGCCGACCTCATCAGGCAGGGCAAGTGGACGTCGACGACTCCCCTCCAGCCGTACGAGGAGGGCGTTTACGGCCTGGCAGCGCTGCTCATGGCGATGGAGGGCAAGCCGGTCAACGCGTGGATCAACGAGGCCGAGTTCCCGGCCATCGTGCCCGACGGGACGGGCTCGCTGTTCGTCACCAAGGACAACGTCGACAAGCTCAAGCCCCGCTTCTAGCCAGTGAGCGCTGGAACACACGACACGGCGGCGGCGCCCCCAGCGCCGCCGCCGCCGGCGCTCACGGTCGCCGGCGTGTCGAAGGCCTTCGGAGCGATCCGAGCGGTCGACGACGTGAGCCTCTCCGTCGCCCGTGGGGAGGTCCACGGGCTCGTGGGGGAGAACGGGGCGGGGAAGTCGACCGTCCTGAAGATCATCGCCGGCTCCTATGTGCAGGACGCCGGCACGGTGAGCGTGTTCGGGGAGGAGCTGGCGCCCGGTCACCCGCGCCAGCGATCGCGGGCGGGCATCGCGATGATGTATCAGGAGCTGTCGGTCGTCCCGCACCTGACCGTCCTGGACAACGTCTTCCTCGGTGGGTCGCCCACCCTCTTCGCCTTCCTACGCCGGGGGGCGATGCGCGAGGCGTACGAGGAGCTGACGGAGCGCTTCGGGGTCGACATCCCCCCGGACGCGCGGGCAGGCGAGCTCGGCACCTCGGACCAGCAGATGGTCGAGCTCCTCCGCGCACTCGCGCGCAACAGCCCGATCCTCGTCATGGACGAGCCGACCGCATCGCTCGCGCTCGAGGAGCGCCACAAGCTCCACGCCGCGATTCGCGCGGCGCAGGCAGAGGGCACGACCGTCGTGCTCATCTCGCACGACCTCACCGAGGTTCTGGAGCTCACCAACACGGTGACGGTCATGCGCAACGGCAAGGTCGTCGCGAGCCGGCCGACGGACACCTGGACCAAGCCCGGGCTCGTCGAGGCGATGCTGGGCCACGCCACGACCGCGACCCAGCGCCGGGTGCGGCCCGCCGGTGGCGACGTGCACCTGCGCGTCGAGGGCCTGAGCACGCAGAGCAAGCTCCGCGACGTCTCCCTCTCGGTCGAACGCGGCGAGATCCACGGCATCGCCGGGCTCGTCGGGTCGGGCCGCACGACGCTGCTGCGCAGCCTCGCGGGGCACAACCCCGACGCGGCCGGCGGGCTCGAAGTCGAGCGCGAGGAGCACGCATGGCCGCGCACGGTGCGCCAGGCGCTCCGGCTCGGCATCGCCCTCGCCCCGGAGGACCGCAAGGGCCAGGGGCTCGTCCTGGGCCTGCCCGGCTACGTCAACGTCACGCTTCCGGTCCTCGGCTCGCTCAGCTCAGCCGGCTTCGTCCGTCGCCGCGAGCAGACGGCCCGCGCCGGCGAGGTGGCGTCCTCCGTGGGCTTCAACACCCAGCCGATCGCCGCGCCCGTCGGCAACCTCTCCGGCGGCAACCAGCAGAAGCTGCTCATCGCCAAGTGGCTTCTCGCCGAACCGCGAATCCTGCTGCTGGACGAGCCGACGCGCGGAATCGACATCGGCGCCAAGGAGGAGATCTTCGCGATCCTCCGCACATTGGCCGACCGCGGCCTGACGATCGTCTTCACCTCCTCGGCGTTGGAGGAGGTCGTCGCGGAGGCCGACCGGATCACCGTCCTCTCGAAGGGTGCCGTCGCCGGAAGGCTCGAGGGAGGCTCGCACTCCGTCGAGGACGTCCTGCACCTGGCCTTCGACGTATCCAACGACCCGCCGACCGAGGCCCCGCTTCCATGAGCGCCACCACACCGACGCCCGACGACGCCAAGTCGCTGACGACGTTCTCGCCAGCGCGCCTGCGCCGGCTCGCGATGTCCTACGCCGCGGTGATCGCGCTGATCATTCTCGTGGTCGCCGTCAGCAGCCAGAGCGACGCGTTCCTCACGTCCGAGAACCTGCTGAACCTCACGAGCCAATGGGCCCCCGCGGGGATCATGGCCGTGGGGATGACGTTCGTGATCATCACGGGCGGCTTCGACCTCTCCATCGCCTCCGGCTACTCGCTGTGCGCGGTCATCGCCGCGGGCCTGGGCCGCAACCACCCGCCGATCGTCGCGTTCGCCGCCGCGATCGGGGCCGGGCTGGGGATGGGCATGATCAACGCGTTCCTCGTCGCGTTCATGAACATCAACCCGTTCATCGCCACGGTCGGGACAGGGTCGATCTTCAACGGCGTGGCTCTGGTCCTCACCGGCAACGGGACCTACATCGTCGACAACCCCGCGTTCGGCGTTCTCGGCACCAACGGCATCGGCGGCGTGCCGTTCTCCGGGATGATCCTGTTCGTGGCGCTCGTGGTGGGCGGCGTCGTGCTCGCCAAGACCGTGTACGGGCAGCAGATCTATGCCACTGGCGGCAGCCGCGAGGCGAGCCGCCTATCCGGAGTCCTCGTGCGGTCCGTCACGGGCAGCGCGTACGTGATGTCGGGCTTCTGCGTGGCGATCGCCGGCATCATCACCGCCTCGCAGCTGAGCTCGGCGCAGTCGAACCTCGACGTCAACATCGTCTTCGACGTCATCACCATCGTGGTCGTCGGCGGGACGTCGCTGGCGGGCGGCATCGGCGCGATGTGGCGCACAGCGGTCGGCATCGCGCTGCTGGCCACCATCTCCAACGGGTTCGTGATCCTCCAGATCGACCCCAACTACCAGGACATCATCAAGGGCGTGATCATCATCATCGCGCTCGGCGTCGACGTGTGGAGCCGTCACATGTCGTCCTTCCGTCCCCGCGCTGCTCTAGCGGGGATGCGCGCCCCGCGCCGGCGGACGGAGTGACGGCCGGCAACCCGGGCACACCCCGCCCGTTTGTCAGAATGGACGCATGCCTACACGCGACGAG
>JAXDHC010000230.1:0-2763 GCA_034664705.1 Solirubrobacteraceae bacterium | reverse complement strand
TGGGCGGCAAGTTCGGCGAGATGTCGACGCTGATGAACTACACGTTCCAGTCGTTCAACTTCCGCAACCGCCAGGGCGCGCGCCCGTTCTACGACCTCATCGCGAACATCGCGGCCGAGGAGTACGGCCACATCGAGCTCGTCGCCGCGGCGATCAACACGATGCTCACCGGGACGTCGATCGAGGACCTCCCGACGGCGCGCAACACGCAGCAGTTCATCGCCGGCGGGAAGTCCGCGCTGCCCCAGGACTCGATGGGCAAGCCGTGGACCGGCGACTACGTCACCGCCACCGGCGACCTCGTCGAGGACCTGACGCACAACTTCTTCCTCGAGACCGGCGCGCGCAACAACAAGCTGAAGGTCTACGAGGGCGTCGAGCACCCGGCGGCCCGCGCGCTGACGGGCTACCTGCTCGTGCGCGGCGGCGTCCACCAGGTCGCCTATGCCCGCGCGGTGGAGAAGCTGACGGGCGCCGACCTGATGAAGATGTTCCCGTCGCCGCGGATCCCGACGGACAAGATCCCCGAGTGCCAGCCGCATATCAAGCGCGGCGACCACCTGCGCCTCTACCGGTTCTCGCCGAACGACTACCGCGAGATCGTCGCGGTGTTCAACGGCCCGCACCCGGAGACCGGCGAGGACCTCGTCGTGGTCGACGAGGCGCCCGAGGGCACCCCGCCCGTGGACCTGCCGTCCGAGCCCGACGTCTTCGCGCCGGACTACGCGCCGGAGGAGATCGCCGAGATCGCCCGGAAGCTGCGCGAGGCGGCCGGCCTCCCGAAGGAGCCGACCGGCGTGGTGGCCAACAACGGCGGCATCGTCGACAAGGTCAAGGAGAAGGTCACCTGATCCGCTGAAGGCCGCCTGCGCCGCCGCGAGTCCGGGCATGCTCTGCACACGATGCGGAGCGAGCGAACCAGCCCTGAGGACCCGGCGGCGCCGGCTGCCGGCGGCGCGCCGGCCTCCGGCCCGCTGCTGCCGCCGCTGACGCGGCCGACCGACAAGGAGGCGATCCGCTTCGGCGAGCGCGCGCTGACCTACCGCGAGCTCGCCGGCGCGGCCGCCGCCGTCGCCGGGACGGTCGCCGGCACGTCTCGCGTCGCCGTGTTCGCCGAGAACACGCTGGAGACGTGCGTCGGCGTCGTCGGCGCGATGCTGGGCGGGGCGACGGTGATCCCCGTCAACCCGAAGGCCGGAGAGCGCGAGCTCGAGCACATCGTCTCCGACAGCGCGCCCGACCTCGTCCTCGCGGCCCCGGGCAACCAGCTGCCCGGCGCGCTCGCCGGCGTCCGGGGCGTGGACGTCGACGTCGACGCGCGCGGCGGCGAGCTGCCCCCCGAGCCGGGGCCCGAGGCGCCGGCCGTGATCGTCTACACGTCCGGGACGACCGGTCCGCCGAAGGGAGCCGTGCTCCCGCGGCGCGCGATCGCGTCCAACCTGGACGCGCTGGCCGATGCGTGGGCGTGGACGGGCGACGACGTGCTCGCCCAGGCGCTGCCGCTCTTCCCCGTGCACGGCCTGATCCTCGGCATCCTGGGGCCGCTGCGCCGCGGCGGCGCCGTCCATCACCTGGGGCGCTTCTCGTCGTCGGCGATGGCCGCCGAGCTCGCCGGGCCGGCGACGATGATGTTCGGCGTCCCGACGATGTACCACCGGCTCGCCGCCGACGCCGAGCGCGACCCGGAGATCGCCCGCGGCGTCGGGCGGGCGCGGGTCCTCATCTCGGGCTCCGCCGCGCTCCCCGCGACCGAGCACCAGCGCATCGAGCGGCTGACCGGCCAGCGGATCGTCGAGCGCTACGGGATGAGCGAGACGCTCATGAACATCGCCGTGCGCGTGGACGGCGAGCGGCGGCCCGGGACGGTCGGCGTGCCGCTGGCCGGCGTCGACGTCCGCCTCGTCGACGACGACGGGACGCCGATGGAGACCGGCGACGACCAGACGGTGGGCGAGATCCAGGTCCGCGGCCCGAACGTCTTCCTGGAGTACCTGAACCGCCCGGACGCCACGGCCGAGGTGATGCGCGACGGCTGGTTCGCGACCGGGGACATGGCCACGCGCGCGGCCGACGGGTGCATCCGGATCGTCGGCCGCCGGGCCACGGACATCATCAAGAGCGGCGGCTACAAGATCGGCGCCGGCGAGATCGAGAGCGCGCTGCTCGAGCACCCGGGCGTCACCGACGTCGCGGTGACCGGCGAGCCCGACGAGGACCTCGGCGAGCGGATCGTCGCGTGGGTCGTGCCCGCCGACGGACAGCGGCCGGAGGAGCGCGAGCTCGCCGATCACGTGGCGCGGCTGCTGACCCCGCACAAGCGCCCGCGCGTCGTGCGCTTCATCGACGAGCTGCCGCGCAACGCGATGGGCAAGGTCATGAAGAAGGCGCTCGGTGAGTGAGGCTCGGCCGGCGGTCGCCGCTCCCGAGGCCGCCCGCGTGCCCGGCGGCGCGCGGGCGGCGATCGCCGCCGTGGCCGACGCCTTCGCCGAGGCCGACACCGCGCTCGTCTCCACCGACCCGCTGCGCTGGCCCGGCTACGACGCCCAGCGCGAGCGCGCCCGCGAGCGATCGGGGGAGTCGGAGTCGGTGCTCTGCGGGACCGCGCGGATCGGCGGGCGCGACGTCGAGCTGATCGCCTTCGACTTCGGCTTCATGGGCGGCTCGATGGGGGACGCCGCCGGGCGGCGCATCACCCGGGCGATCGACCGCGCGATCGACGCGCGGCGCCCGGTCGTCTCGCTCGTCGTCTCCGGCGGCTGCCGC
>JAXDHC010000229.1:0-4053 GCA_034664705.1 Solirubrobacteraceae bacterium | reverse complement strand
TCGACCAGATGCGCGCGACGATCCCCGAGGAGATCAAGCAGGCGCGCTGGATCGTGAAGGAGCGGCAGGAGATGCTCGCCGAGGCGAAGCGCGAGGCCGAGCGCATCGTCAAGGAGGCGCGTGAGCGTCAGACCCACCTGGTCTCCGACCAGGAGGTCACCAAGCAGGCCGAGCGCGCCGCCGAGGACATCATCGAGGACGCCCGCGCCCGCGAGCGCGAGATCCGCCTCGGTGCCGAGGACTACGCCGACGAGATCCTCAACACGCTCGAGGTCAACCTCACGAAGTTCATCGCGGCCGTCCAGCGTGGCCGCGAGCGCCTCCAGGGCAAGGACGAGCCCGCCGAAGTCGCCTAGCGCGCGCCGCCGGGCAGCCGCCGGGCGCTGCGCGTAGGGTTGCGATCGATGGCGGCCACCGTCGAGGTTCTCGAGACCGACATCACGACCCTCGAGGTCGACGCGATCGCGAACGCGGCGAACACGATGCTCCGCCACGGCGGCGGCGTCGCCGGCGCCATCTCGCGCGCCGGCGGGCCGGGGGTGCAGGCCGAGAGCGACCGCCGCGCCCCGATCGGGCTGGGCGAGGCGGTCGAGACGAGCGCCGGCGAGATGCCGTCCCGCTGGGTCATCCACGCCGCGACCATGGAGCTCGGCGGCCCGACGTCGGCCGACATCATCCGCCGCGCCACCGCGGCGACGCTGTGGAAGGCCGAGGAGCTCAACGCCCGCTCGCTCGCGCTCGTCGCGTTCGGCACGGGCGTGGGCGGCTTCCCGGTGCAGGAGGCCGCGGAGATCGAGGCCGACGAGGTCCGCAGCCACCTGGCGTCGGGCTCCCGCCTGGAGCGGATCGTGTTCGCGGTGCGCGGCGCGGAGGCGCGGGAGGCCTTCGAGCGCGCGGTGGCGGCGGCCGGGCTGTCCGGCTGACGCGCTGCTGACGGGGCGCCCGCGATCCTGTGGGCGATGCGCGCGCTGCCCGCCGTCCTGCTCCTCGCGACCGCCCTCGCGGTGCTCGCCGGGTGCGGTGGAGGGGCGGGCGGCGAGGGGTCGACGAGCGCCGCGACGACGGCCGCGCCCGCCGGAGCCGGCCGCCAGGCGCCCTCGCCGGCGGCGGGCGCGGGGGATCCGTGGACGCATATGCAGGCGCTGTCGGACGTGGCGGCCGCCAACGGGCGCACCCGCGCGGCCGGTACGCCCGGCGGCGCGGCGACCGAGCGCCTGATCGCCGAGCGTCTGCGGGTCGCGGGGTGGAGCGTGCGCGTCCAGCGCGTCGGCTTTCCGTTCTTCGACGAGCGCCGCGCGCCCGTGGTGACCCTGCCGGGCGGCCGGCGCCTGCGGGCGGGCGCGGAGGTCCGCACGCTGGAGTACTCCGCGGGCGGGTCCGCGCATGCGGCGGTGGTCGTCGTGGGCGGCGACCGGCGCGACGCCGGCTGCGGGGCCGCCGACTGGCGCGCGTTCCCGCGCGGGCGCATCGCGATGGTCCGCCGCGGGACGTGCGCGTTCGCCGCCAAGGCGCGCGCGGCGCAGTCCGCGGGCGCCGCGGCGGTGATCGTCAGCGATCCGCCGGCGCGCGGCGCGGCAGAGCCGGTGCGCGGCACGCTTGGGGCACCCGGTGTGCGGGTCCCCGTGGTGACCGTCGCCGCCGGCGCCGGACGGGCCCTGGCCGGCGCCCGCGGCGCCGTCGGCGTGCGGGTGGATGCGGTCTCCGAGCGGCGCACCGCGCGCAACGTCGTCGCGGAGCTGCGGGGGCGCGACGGCGCCCGGACCGTGATGGCCGGTGCGCACCTGGACTCCGTGCCCGACGGTCCGGGGATCAACGACGACGGCTCGGGGGTCGCCGCGCTGCTGGCGCTCGCGACGCGCCTCGCCGCCGCGCCGCGCCCGCGCGACACGGTCCGGCTCGGCTTCTGGACGGCGGAGGAGCTCGGGCTCCACGGCTCGCGCCGCCACGTCGCCCTGCTCAGCGCAGGCGACCGCCGCCGCATCCGGGCGTACGTGAACCTCGACATGGTCGCCTCGCCCAACGCCGTCCTTCAGACCTACGGCGCCGGCGCGGCGGAGACGGCGCTGCGCCGCGCCCTCGACGCCCGCGGTCCCGCCCCGGTCCGGACGGCGATCGGCGGCGCGTCGGACCACGCCCCGTTCCAGCGCGCCGGCGTGCCGGTGGCCGGCGTCTTCACCGGTGCCTCGGAGCGCGTCTCGCCGCAGGCGGCGCGGCGCTTCCGCGCCCGCGCCGGGCGCCCCGCGGACCCCTGCTACCACCGCGCCTGCGACACGCTGGAGAACGCGAACCACCCGATGCTCGAGCGCGTGACCGACGCGGTCGACGCGGCGCTGCGCTCGCTCGCCGGCTGACCCTCAGCGCACGTCGAAGCCGTCCAGCCCCTCGGGCGCGGCGTCCTCCACCTCAATCCGCTCGACCTGCGCGCCGCGCGGCCCCTCGCCCGCGAAGGCGACCATCGCGTCCACCGCGTCCGGCTCGCCCTCGAAGAACCCCTCGACCGTGCCGTCGGAGCAGTTGCGCACCCAGCCCGCGACACCGCGCGACTCGGCGCGGCGACGGGTGGTCTCGCGGAAGAAGACGCCTTGGACGGAGCCATGGACGACGACACGGCGGGCGACCGGCTCGCTCACACGGTCATCGTCGCAACTCGCGCCGGGTCAGGCCGCCTCGGACGCGCCGAGCAGTGCGTCGATCTGCGACAGGTGGCCGCGGACGCCCGTGGCCATCGCGTCGAGGATCGACCGCGCCTCGGAGATCGCCGTCGTGGCGCCGGTGAGCTGCGACTTGATGCGCCGCACGTCCTCCATCGCCTGCTGCGTGCGCTCGACCTCCGCGCGGAGAGCATCGACGTCGATGCCCCCGGCCTCGCCGCTGCGCATGAGCACGCGGGCCCGCGCGAGCCCGTAGGCCACCTCGAGGGCCAGCGGCGAGCCGTCATCGGGGTCGAAGGTCACGAACAGCTTGTCGCCGTTGACCTCGCGCAGCGGCCACGTCTTCGCCGGCAGGCGGTCGGGCGGCACGACGAGCACCGCGTAGTCCGCGTCGCGGCCCTCGCGCGATTCGTCGAGGTAGGCAATCGCCTGGTTGCGCGAGAGGTTCCTCGTGTCCTTGGCCTCGAACACGACACGTCCGCGCCCCGGCCCGGAGCACGCGTCGATGCAGACGACGACGTCGCCCTTCTTGCCGGCGGCGCCCGGCGCGTCGCCGACCGCGTCACACGTGTCGCCGCGGGCGGAGGCCAGCTGCTCGAGCGCCTCGAAGACGGCCTCCTCGAACGTGCGGCCCTTCGCGGTCCCGCGCTCACGCTCGGCCTCGATCTCCTCGAGCTTCTCGCGCTCGGCCCGGAGCTTGACGACCTCCTCGCGCAGCGCGCCGAGCTTGTCGTCCATCGCGCGCAGCTGCTCGCTCTGGCGCTGGGCGCTGTCGCGCATGGCCCCGACGGCCATCCGCTGGAACGTCGCGAGCGGGTTCGAGTCCGAGTCCGACGAGAACTGGCGCTGGAGGTCCTCGCGCATCTTCGCCGTGATCTCGCCGACGACGAGCCGCACCTTGTGCTGAACCGCGTCGGCGCTGCCGTCGGCGAAGTGCCGCTCCAGCGCGCGCGTGACGTGTCCGGTCTCGGCGCCGAAGGCCTCGTCGACCTTCGCGTCCAGCCGCTCGGCCACCTTGCGCGCCCGCTCCACGAACTCGGCGTCGAGCTCGCGCGCGGCGCGCTCGAACTCGGCCTTGACGAAGTCCGCGTTCGCGCCGGTCTGCTCGCGGTCGAGCACGCGCGCGCCGATCTCGATCGCATCGGCGACGAGCTTCGCGGCGTCGTCGCCGGCCTCGATGCGCTCGGCGACCAGCCGGACCGCGCACTCGTCGTCCACGACGAGCCCGTCGACGCGCAGGCGGTCGCCCGTGAGCCAGACGTGGGTGAGGGGGAGTCGGGTGGCGGCTTCCATGACGAGGGAGTCGGAAGGTACCCGTGCGATCTGACGGAACCGGCCGTCTGACAGCCCGGCGCGGGCCACCGCGCGCGCGGCAGGCGCGATCGCGCCGGGGATATGCGCG
>JAXDHC010000228.1:0-6574 GCA_034664705.1 Solirubrobacteraceae bacterium | reverse complement strand
GCGCTCGCGTCCGATCCGCGCGTGCTGCTCATGGACGAGCCGACGGCGGGCCAGACCATGGAGGAGAGCCAGGCCCTCGCCCGCCACCTGCGCGCGTTGCCGCGCGACGTCACCGTCGTCGTGATCGCCCACGACATGGACCTCGTGTTCTCGGTCGCCGACCGCATCGTCGTGATGCACGAGGGCCGGATCGTCGCCTCGGGCACCGGCGAGGAGATCCAGAACGACGCGGCGGTGCAGGAGAGCTACATGGGCGTCGCGCTCGCGAAGGACGGCGGATGAGCGAGCTGCGCCTGGAGGACGTGCACACGTACTACGGGCAGAGCCACGTGCTGCACGGCGTGTCGCTGAGCGTCGAGAAGGGCGCGACCGTGGCGCTGCTGGGCCGCAACGGGATGGGCAAGACGACGACGATCCGCTCGATCATGGGCATGACCGCGCCGCGCACCGGCCGCGTGTGGTTCCAGGGCCGCGAGATGACGGGCCTGCCGCCGGACCGGATCGCCCGGAGCGGCATCGCGCTGGTGCCCCAGGGCCGGCGCGTGTTCCCGTCGCTGACTATCGACGAGAACCTGCGCGTCGTCGCCCGGTCGCGGAGCGACGGGCGGGGATGGGGCACCCCCGAGGTCTACGAGCTGTTCCCGCGATTGCGCGAGCGCCGCTCGAACCTCGCGGGCGACCTCAGCGGCGGCGAGCAGCAGATGCTCGCGATCGGCCGCGCGCTCATGACCGGACCCGACGCGATCCTGCTCGACGAGCCCTCCGAGGGCCTGGCGCCCGCCATCGTGCGCCGCGTCGGCGAGACGCTGCGCGATCTGCGCGAGGCGGGCATGACGATCCTGATCGTGGAGCAGATCGTCTCGATGGCGCTCGAGGTCAGCGACTACGTCTACGTGCTGAGCAAGGGCCGGGTCGTGTACGAGTCGACGCCGGAGGAGCTGCGCGGCGATGAGGCCGCCATGCGCGCGCACCTCGGCGTCGTCGCGTAGGCGCGGCTTCAGCCGTCCTTCACGCTCGCCGCGAACAGGCCGACGAGGACGCCGAGCAGGAGCGAGCCGGCGGTGGTCCCGTGGCCGCCGTCCCGCAGCGCGGCCACGCGCGCCCCGATGACGGCGCGCGCCTGTGCGTCGACCCCGGCCGCCTCCTGGAGGCGCAGCACGGCATCCATGGAGAGCGCGGGCCCCTGGACGGCGAGGAAGGCGTCGATCCGGTCGAAGGCCTCGTCGAGGGGATGCTTGGCGGGCGGCATGGGGCAGGGTCGCGGCGGGTGCGACCGATCTGACGCGTCAGGACCGCCCGCCACCGCGCGACCTCCTGACCATGCACATCGACGCACACCTCGACATCGACCTCGTCGCCGTCGAGCAGGCCGACCAGATCACGGTCCTGCTCGAGCTGCTCGCCCCCGAGGGGCCGGCCGCCGGCGAGCGTCCGCCCGCGGCCGTCCAGGTCGTCCTCGACCGCAGCGGCTCCATGGACGTCGGCGAGCGGCTGCCCGCCGCGCGCTCCGCGCTCAAGGCGCTGGTCGACCGCCTCGACCCGCGCGACGCCTTCGGCCTCGTCGCCTTCGACGACCAGGTCGAGATCGCCGTCCCCGCGGGGCCGGTCGCCGACAAGCCGGCGATCCACGCCGCCATCGACGCGCTGTACGCGCGCGGCTCGACGAACCTCTCCGCCGGCCTGCTGCGCGGCGTCCAGGAGGCGCGGCGCTCTGCCGGCGGCGGCGGCGCCACGCTGCTGCTCGTCTCCGACGGGATGGCGAACGAGGGCGTGGTCGAGCCCGAGCGCCTCGAGGCGGTCGCGGTCACGGCGCAGCGCGCCGGCGTGACGGTGTCGACGATCGGGGTCGGCCTCGGCTACGACGAGACCGTGCTCGCCGCCGTCGCGCGGGGCGGGCAGGGCAACCACGTCTTCGCCGAGGACGCCGACAGCGCGGCCGGCGCGGTCGCCGGCGAGGTCGACGGCCTGCTCAGCAAGGCCGTCCAGGCGGCGTCGCTGCTGATCCGCCCGACGAGCGACGTCCAGTCGGTCGTGCTCTTCAACGACCTTCCGGCCCAGGCCGTCGACGGCGGGATCATGGTCGAGCTCGGCGACCTGTGGGCTGGCGAGCAGCGCACGCTCCTGCTCGGCCTCGGCGTGCCGGCGATCGCCACGCTCGGCCTCGCGCAGGTCGCGTCGCTCGAGCTGCGCTACGTCGCGCTGCCGGACCTCTCGGAGCAGACCGTGACGCTGCCGGTCAGCGTGAACGTCGTGCCGGGCGACGAGGCCGCCGGCCGCGCGCCCGATCCGAAGGTGCGCACCGAGCTGCTGTTCCAGCAGGCGCAGGAGGCCAAGCGGCGCGCGGCCGACGCGATCGCTCGCGGCGACGAGGGCGTCGCGCTGCAGATGCTCGCCGACGCGGGGGAGAGCCTCGCCGGCGTCGACGACGCCGAGCGCGGCGTCCTCCTCGACCTGGCGGCCGACATCACCGCCGGCGGCGCGCCGCGCGCGGCCAAGCGCAGCCGCATGGACCACCACCGCAAGAGCCGCAAGCGCGGCCGGGGCGACTAGACCGTCTACTGTCAGATCGTGGCGACTCGGAGCGACTCACCGAGCGTGGGGAGACACGAGAATGAGCATCTGCGCAGGTTCCTGGCCGCCCGCGACCGCGGAGACGCGGTCGCGATGCGGCGCTGGTGGGAGGAGCTCGTCATCGACTTCAAGGACCGGATGGACGGTCTCGTGTACCTGGCGCACAAGGGCCGGCTCGACGACGACGAGCACGAGCTCGCCGTGGCGATGAGCATGGCGAAGTTCTCCAAGAACCTCGTCGAGACGTTCGAGGGCGTCTCGATGGGCCAGCTCGTGAACGCGAGCAAGAGGCTCGCATGGGGCATCTGCATCGATGTCCAGCGCAGCGCGGTGCGTGGGCACCGCCACGAGTCGGACTCGCTCGACGCGGGTTGGAACGCCGACCAGGAGAGCCCCACGCCGGCATGGGAGGCCGACGAGGCCTGGAGCCGCTTCGACCGCGCCGAGCGCAGCGCCGAGATCCGCGACTTCCTCGACTGGGCGCTGCCGCAGGTCCTGACGGAGCGCGGCCGCGTCCTCGCGCTGTCGTTCGAGGGCGCGGAGATCGCAGAGATCTGCGCGGAGGTCGGGGTCACCCGCGACAACGCCTACCAGCTGCGCTCGCGCGGCTTCAAGGATCTGAAGAAGCTCAAGGAGCAGTACGACGCATGAGCACGACCGAGCAGGTCCTCAGCGACTTCATCGACGCGTGGAACGCGGGCAGGCGCCCGTCGGTCCGCGAGTACGTCGGGCGCGTGCCGGCGGGTGCGGACCGTGACGACCTGGCCGAGCAGATCTCGACATGGCTGGAGCTCGCCCCGACGCCGGAGTACTCCGAGGCCACCCGAGCCGAGATCCGCGCCGACCCGGTCGTCCGGCACGTCTTCCACGCCGTCGGCGACGACGCCGGCCTCTGGCCCGAGGTCATCCCGGCGCTCCGCGCCCGGGCCGGCCTGTCGGTCGGCGCGGTCGCCGCCCGGCTCGTCGCGCGCTTCGGCCTCGGCATCGGCGGCCAGGAGCGCACGGCCGACTATTTGCAGCGCATGGAGCGCGGCGAGCTCGAGCCCACGCGCGTCTCGCACCGCCTGCTCGACGCCCTGGGCGAGCTGCTCGGCGCGAGCGGCCGGACGCTGTCGGACGCGGCGACGTTCGGGGGCGGCCTACGTCCCGCCGCGGCCGGCGGGACGCTCTTCCGCGCCGAGGAGGGAGCCGGCGAATGGGTCGCCCAGGACATCGAAGCGCTCAGCCGCGCGGCGATGCGGCCGGCGCCGGCGCCGATGGACGAGCTTGACCGGCTATTCACCGGTGGGCCGGACGCGTGAGTCGCGCCGGCCCTAGGTGAGCAGCCGGCCGATCCCCCCGGCCACGCGCCGATCCACGGCGGCCTCGCCGCGAAGCGCCGCGCTGAGGTGCGTGCCGTCGAGCGCCGCCGACAGGTACGGCAGATGGTCGATCGCGCCGAGCCGGTCGGCGCGCGGCTTCAGGGCCAGGCCCTTGAAGACGTCGCGGTGCAGCCCCTCGTCGACCTCGGCCCGCAGCTGCTCGGTGCGCCGGTCGGACGCGACGCGGAGCTGCTTGAGCCGGTACACGACCATGATCGCGCTGACGCCGTAGTGGGCCGAGATGACGACGACCTCCTCGAGTGTCGGTTCGCCGGCGACGACCTCCTCCATCCCGGAGCGCGGCAGCAGGAACTCGGCGGCGAAGGCGTTGGCCTGCACCTCGAACGGGCTCGACGTCCTGCCGTTCAGCGTGGCGAAGGTGTCGAGCTCGAGCTCGCCGTCGTGCGCGCACCAGGCATGTCCGAGCTCGTGCGCGAGCGTGAAGCGCTGCCGCGGGCGGAACTGCGACCCGTTGACCCACAGCACCGCGCCGTCCCCGTCGCGATAGCACGCCCCGGCCACATCCTCCGGCAGCGCCGTGACGACGACGGGGAGCCCGGCACGCTCCTCGACCACGGTGAGCAGGCACCGAAGCGGCGCGGCCGGATCGAGCCCGAGCGCCGCCCGCGCCTCACGTGCGCGCTTGGCCCCGCGGTTGGAGTCGATGCTCGCCATGTCGACAGATGACATCGGCCTCGGCGGGCGCGGGCAGGAGACCGAGGCCTCGGCCGAGTCATCGGCGCCCGCGCAGACGACGCGTCCAGAGCCGACGGGGGGACTCGAACCCCCGACCCCTTCATTACGAGTGAAGTGCTCTACCAGCTGAGCTACGTCGGCGTTCCGCGCCCACGCGCGCCGACGGCGCGGCGGAGGCGACGCCCCGGATGGTAGCGACGGGAACGCCGAGCGCGGAGCGCGCCGCGGGGCTACTCCGCGGCGGCCTGCTGCGGCTTCTCGCCGAACAGGCCGTCGAGCACGTCGGGGGACAGCACGTGCTCGATCGCCATCACCGCGGCGCCGAAGACCCCGGCGCGATCCTGGAGGGCGCTGCGCACGATCTGCAGGTGGCGCGTCGCCAGCGGCGTGGACCGCTGGTAGACCACCTCCCGCACGCCCGCGAAGAGCTGCTCGTGGGCCTCGGCCAGGTCGCCGCCGATCACGATCACCTCGGGGTTGAGCGCGTTCACCAGCGACGCGAGGACCTCGCCGACGTAACGGCCGCCCTGGCGCACGAGGCGCACGGCCTCGAGGTTGTGCGCGCGGACGACGCGGACGACGTCCCGGCTGTTGTCGGCCTCGAGCCCCAGCGCCGTCAGCCGGCGGGCGAGGGCGCGGCCGGAGGCGACGGCCTCGAGGCAGCCGGTGTTGCCGCACTCGCAGACGACGTCGTCGTGATCCGCGAGCCGGATGTGGCCGATGTCACCGGCGGCGCCCTGCGCGCCGCGGTAGATGCCGCCGTCGACGACGACGCCGCAGCCGATGCCGGTGCCGATCTTCACGAAGAGCAGGTGCTCGCAGTGCGGCCAGCTCTTCCAGTGCTCGCCGAGCGCCATGATGTTCACGTCGTTGTCGACGAGCACCGGCACGGGATGGCGCTGCTGCAGGCGCTCGGGGATCCGGAAGCGGTCCCAGCCCGGCATGATCGGCGGGCTGACGGGGCGGCCGGTGGCGAACTCGACCGGGCCCGGAACGCCCATGCCGATCGCGCGCACGCGCTCATCGGGCTGCCCGGTCCTGGCGAGCAGCGAGGCGAAGCGCTCCTCGACCCAGGCGAGGACGTTCTCCGGGCCCGAGGCGATCTCGATGTCGTCGCGCTCCTCGGCGAGCGGCTGGCCGCTCAGGTCGGCCAGGGCGACGCGCGAGTGGGTGGCGCCCAGGTCGACGGCGAACACGAGGCCGGCCTCGGCGTTGAAGACGAGCGTCGACGGCGGCCGGCCTCCGGTGGACGGCGCCTCGCCGACCTCGCGCACGAGCTCGCGGGCGATGAGCTCGTCGACGCGCTGCGACACCGTGGACCGGCCGAGGCCTGTGCGGGCGATGAGCTCGCCGCGGGTGATGCTGCCGCCCGCGGCGCGGACGAGCTGCAGGATGTGGACGGCGCCCGTCCTTGCCGCCCACCCGGAGCTGTCCTGACTCTTCATGGTCGTGAGTGAAGCACCTCGGGTGCCGGAGCCGCCGCGAGACATGCCCCCGTCGGCCGGGCGTCCTAGGCTTTGGCCATGGACGCGCATCTCAAGCTGCTCGCCGAGGTCGGCCTGGCCATGACCGAGGCCGAGGAGGCACTCGGCGCCGGCGAGGCCGGACGGGCCGAGGAGGCGCTCGACCGCGCGGCCGACGGCTTGACGGAGCTGCGTGGTCGCTGGCCGGGGCTGGGCCCCGGGGAGCGCGCGATCATCGGGCCGGCGGCGTCGCCGCTGCGCGCACGGCTCGACGCGGCGCGGGCGCGCCTGCCGCGCCGCTCGGCGCTCAGCGAAGGGGCGCCCGAGCGCGATCCGGACGAGGATCGCGATCCGGAGGAGACGCCGGCGCCGTGACGTGCTCGCCGTCCATGGCGCGCTCCGGCGCGGGCGGACCCGCGTCAGCACCCTCGCGCGCCGCGCGGCGCTCGGTGACCGCGAGCACCGCGGCGGGCACGATCGCCA